>NZ_JAPEOR010000002.1:2100000-2177500 GCF_026341125.1 Streptomyces sp. NBC_01142 | reverse complement strand
GGAAGGTAGTCCAGCCCGGGCGGTGGTTGTCCCGGGGTAAGGGTGTAGGCCGTGTGATAGGCAAATCCGTCACACATTAAGGCTGAGACCTGATGCCGAGCCGATTGTGGTGAAGTGGATGATCCTATGCTGTCGAGAAAAGCCTCTAGCGAGTTTCATGGCGGCCCGTACCCTAAACCGACTCAGGTGGTCAGGTAGAGAATACCGAGGCGTTCGGGTGAACTATGGTTAAGGAACTCGGCAAAATGCCCCCGTAACTTCGGGAGAAGGGGGGCCATCACTGGTGAGAGGACTTGCTCCTTGAGCTGGGGGTGGCCGCAGAGACCAGCGAGAAGCGACTGTTTACTAAAAACACAGGTCCGTGCGAAGCCGTAAGGCGATGTATACGGACTGACGCCTGCCCGGTGCTGGAACGTTAAGGGGACCGGTTAGTCACATTTCGGTGTGGCGAAGCTGAGAACTTAAGCGCCAGTAAACGGCGGTGGTAACTATAACCATCCTAAGGTAGCGAAATTCCTTGTCGGGTAAGTTCCGACCTGCACGAATGGCGTAACGACTTCTCGACTGTCTCAACCATAGGCCCGGTGAAATTGCACTACGAGTAAAGATGCTCGTTTCGCGCAGCAGGACGGAAAGACCCCGGGACCTTTACTACAGTTTGATATTGGTGTTCGGTTCGGCTTGTGTAGGATAGGTGGGAGACTGTGAACTCTGGACGCCAGTTCAGGGGAGTCATCGTTGAAATACCACTCTGGTCGTGCTGGATGTCTAACCTGGGTCCGTGATCCGGATCAGGGACAGTGTCTGATGGGTAGTTTAACTGGGGCGGTTGCCTCCTAAAGAGTAACGGAGGCGCCCAAAGGTTCCCTCAGCCTGGTTGGCAATCAGGTGTTGAGTGTAAGTGCACAAGGGAGCTTGACTGTGAGACCGACGGGTCGAGCAGGGACGAAAGTCGGGACTAGTGATCCGGCGGTGGCTTGTGGAAGCGCCGTCGCTCAACGGATAAAAGGTACCCCGGGGATAACAGGCTGATCTTCCCCAAGAGTCCATATCGACGGGATGGTTTGGCACCTCGATGTCGGCTCGTCGCATCCTGGGGCTGGAGTCGGTCCCAAGGGTTGGGCTGTTCGCCCATTAAAGCGGTACGCGAGCTGGGTTTAGAACGTCGTGAGACAGTTCGGTCCCTATCCGCTGCGCGCGCAGGAGTCTTGAGAAGGGCTGTCCCTAGTACGAGAGGACCGGGACGGACGAACCTCTGGTGTGCCAGTTGTCCTGCCAAGGGCATGGCTGGTTGGCTACGTTCGGAAAGGATAACCGCTGAAAGCATCTAAGCGGGAAGCCTGCTTCGAGATGAGGACTCCCACCTCCTAGAGAGGGTAAGGCTCCCAGTAGACGACTGGGTTGATAGGCCAGATGTGGAAGCCGGGCAACCGGTGAAGCTGACTGGTACTAATAGGCCGAGGGCTTGTCCTCAGTTGCTCGCGTCCACTGTGTCAGTTCTGAAGTAACGACCGTATTTGTAGCTGTTGCTCCGGTCAGAATTTCATAGAGTTTCGGTGGTCATTGCGTTAGGGAAACGCCCGGTTACATTCCGAACCCGGAAGCTAAGCCTTTCAGCGCCGATGGTACTGCAGGGGGGACCCTGTGGGAGAGTAGGACGCCGCCGAACAATTTTTAGCCTCAACCCCCGGACTTTGGTCCGGGGGTTGAGGCATTTTTGCGTTGAGGACCGGGGCCTTTCCTCGACGGGGAGTGGTCGTCCGCATTCAGAGGCGGCCTGCGGCTTTGAGAGCGAGATAGGCATCTGCAAGAGCAGGGGCAAGGTTGTCAGGCGTGGCGTCGACGACTGTGACGCCGTGGCGGTGGAGGTGCTCTGCCGTGCGGCGGCGCTGAGCCTTGGCTTGGGTAGCGGCTGCCGCGTCGTAGACGGCTTCGATGGAGCCACGGGTACGCGACATCTGCTCGACGTGGGGATCTGCTACCGAAGCCACCAGCACGGTATGGCGTTGTGTGAGCTGAGGGAGAACGGGGAGCAGCCCCTCTTCGATGGGCGCGGCGTCGAGGCTTGTGAGCAGCACAAGGAGGGAGCGGCGCGGGGCACTCTGCAGAGCGGCGGCGCTGAGGCCGCGGGCGTCGGTCTCCACCAGCTCGGGCTCGAGCGGAGCGAACGCGTTGACCAGGGCAGGCAGGATCTCGCCGGCCGAGCGACCTCGGACCTGGGCGCGGATGCGGCGGTCGTAGGCCAGCATGCCGATGCGGTCACCCGCGCGGGACGCCAGCGCGCTGAGGAGCAATGCGGCATCCATGGCAGCGTCCAGGCGCGGGATGTCACCGACTCGGCCGGCTGAGGTGCGGCCGGTGTCGAGCACGATGAGGATGTGACGGTCGCGTTCGGGGCGCCAGGTACGTACGGCGACCGTGTTCTGCCGGGCGGTGGCGCGCCAGTCGATGGAGCGGGTGTCGTCGCCTGGGACGTAGTCGCGGAGGCTGTCGAACTCGGTGCCCTGCCCGCGGATCAGCACGCTGGTACGGCCGTCGAGTTCGCGCAGCCGTGCCAGCCTGGAGGGCAGGTGTTTGCGGCTGGCGAAGGGCGGCAGGACCCGGACGGTCCAGGGAACCTTGTGATTGCCCTGGCGGGCAGCCAGGCCCAGGGGACCGAAGGAGCGGACGGTGATGCGGTCCGCCTGCGGGTCGCCGCGGCGTGTCGGGCGCAGAGTCGTGGTGAGCCTTCGGCGCTCGCCGGGCGGAACGGTCACCTTGTGCCGGGAAGCGGCCTGTTCGGATCCGGTGACCCAGCTGCTGGGCGGCCAGGCGTCGCGAAGCTGGGCGCGCAGGAGGCGGCCGGCGGGGTTGGTGACAGTGAGCTGGACATCCGCAGTGTCACCCAATCGAACTGATGTATCACCGCTTCGGGTGAATCGCAGCGTTCGCACTGGCGCGGCGAGTGCGTAGTCGCACAGGATTGCCAGTGACAGAGGCGCATTCACCGCGAGCATCCCGGTCCAGCTCGGGGCAAAGATGCCCACGGGGAGTGAGCCGAGAGCGGCGAGGAGCGCGGTTCGTCCGGTGAGGGCCATGGGTGATTGCCTCAGCGGGGTACGGGGACGTGGGCGAGGATCGCGGTGATGACGGAGTCGGCGGTGACTCCTTCCATCTCCGCCTCGGGCCGGAGCTGGATCCGGTGGCGCAGGGTAGGCAGGGCCAGCGCCTTCACGTCGTCCGGGATGACGTAGTCCCGGCCCGTCAGCCACGCCCAGGCGCGGGCGGTGGAGAGCAGGGCTGTGGCGCCTCGCGGGGAGGCGCCGAGAGTGAGTGAGGGGGATTCACGCGTGGCACGGCAGATATCGACGACGTAGCCGGCAATCTCGGCGGAGACCGAGGTCTTGGCGACGGCGGCACGGGCTGCCTCCAGATCGGCGGGGCCGGCGACGGGGCGCACCCCCGCCGCCTGGAGGTCCCGCGGATTGAAGCCTTCGGCGTGGCGGGTCAGGACGTTGATCTCGTCTTCGCGGGAAGGCAGCGGGACCGTCAGCTTGAGGAGAAAGCGGTCGAGCTGGGCTTCTGGGAGGGGGTAAGTGCCTTCGTACTCAACGGGGTTCTGGGTCGCCGCGACCAGGAAGGGGTCGGGCAGCGGGCGAGGTGTGCCGTCGACTGTGACCTGGCGCTCCTCCATCGCTTCCAGGAGTGAGGACTGAGTCTTGGGCGGGGTGCGGTTGATCTCGTCGGCGAGAAGAAGGTTGGTGAACACAGGGCCGGGCTGGAAGGAGAACTCGGCGGTGCGTGCGTCGTAGACGAGAGACCCCGTGACATCGCTGGGCATCAGGTCGGGTGTGAACTGGACGCGCTTGGTGTCGAGTTCGAGGGAGGCCGCGAGGGTGCGGACCAGGAGCGTCTTGGCGACGCCCGGCACTCCTTCGAGCAGGACGTGGCCGCGGCAGAGCAGAGCCACCACGAGCCCGGTGACAGCGGGATCCTGGCCGACTACGGCCTTGGCGATCTCGATGCGCAGGGCCTCCAGGGAGGTGCGGGCGCGGTCCGAGTTCTCAGCTGTCTCGGGGGTCGGGGCGCTCATGAAGTGCGTACCTCTCTTTCGAGGGCGTCGAGTTGGTCTGCGAGGTGGATGAGAGCGGTGTCATCGCTCGGAGCGGGGCCGAAGAGCAGAGCCGTCAGATCCCGGTCACCGGTGGGGAGATGGGTCGAGATCGCCGCGAGCAGCGTTTCGGGAGAGTGCGCGTCGACCGGGGGGACGCCGAGGAGCGGGGCGAGACGGGTGCGGGTAGCCGAGCGAAGGGCCCCGGCTGCGCGGTCGCGGGCGTTCACATTGCGGTAGAGGCGGGCGCGGCCCTCGGTGGACTCGGAGGCGCGGATGGCCACGGGGAGCCGCTCGGTGACGAGGGGGCCCAGCCGACGGGCGCGCCAGATGGCGGCGAGGGCGGCCGCGAGGGCGAGTTGGAGTGTCCCCCAGAGCCAGCCGGCGGGGATCAGATCGAGGAAGTTGCTGTCACTTTCGCTGTCGCCACCGGTGCCTCCCTCGGAGGCGGAGGCGGAGTCATCGCTGAGTGAAGGGAGGTACCAGACCAGATCGGGGCGGGAACCGAGGAGTTGCAGCGCGAGGGAGGCGTTGCCGTGCTTGTCCAGACGGTGGTTGTAGAGGATGTCGGGAGAGCCGAGCAGGACGGTGTCGCCGTTGTCGAAGCCGTCGATCCTGAGCAGGGTGGCCGGGCCATCGCTCGGGTAGCAGTTGTCGGCACCGGGCGTGTCGGTGGTGTACCGCTCACCGCCGAGGTCGGCGTTGCCGGCGGTGCGGGCGGCGGGGAGGGAGCACTGGGGGGTACGCGCCGCGACCGGGGCGGGGACTTCGGCGCGGACGCCCGGGGCCAGTGTGCCGATGGACGCAGGTCCGGCGGAGAGGAGAACCGTACGGCCGCCGGACGTGGCGGTCGCGTTGCGGAGGATCCGTTGCTGGTGGTCCGTCAGCAGATCGGGGGCGGTGATGAGAAGGGTGGTATCGGGGCCGGCCGCGGTGGTGGCCTCGTCGAGCGTGGTGACCACGCGGGTGGTGACGCCGCGGTCCTTGAGGAGTTCGGCGACGGCGCGGCTGCCGTACTGGTCGGCGGAGCGTGGGTCGAGGCGTCCGTGCTCGTCCCCGGAGCGCATGGCGGCCATGGTGATCCCGGCGGCAACGAGGATGACGAGGGCGAGGAGCAGGCCGCGCGTACGTGTCCACACCTGGCGGGTGGTGGGGGACATGGATGTGGTGCTGAGGGAGGGCCCGGTCATTCGGCTGCTCCTGGGACGGCGTCGCTCAGCAGGGGCTTGGTGCGCTCGAGCTCCGTATCCAGATCGCGCAGACGTCGATACGCCCCTCGGTCGGCCGTGCGGCCGCCGTATGTGACGTCGTCGAACTCCAGGGCGGAGGCGCGGAGTCCGTCGGCGTGGTCGGGGAGGGAGCGGCCTGCCTCGGCAGCTGCCTCGTCGGCGGTGCGGCCGGGGCGCGGGTCGAGCAGGGCTCGTTCCTCCAAGGAGCGGACGATTGCCCGCATCCGTTCCTGGACGGCTTGGTTCCAGCGTCCGGCGTCGGCGTGCGCCTCGGCGGCGGAGCGGTGCTCGGATGCGCTACGGGGGCTGTCGTCGAAGAGGGAGTCCGCGGAGCCGGCGGTGCGCTGGGGTATGCCGAGACGCCACCAGAGGGCGGCGGCCAGGGCTATGACGACCAGGAAGATGACGAGCAGTCCGAGCGGTCCGCCGGGGGCGGCGCCGGACGTGGCGTCGAAGAGGTTGCCGATCCAGTCCCAGAAGCGGTTGAGCCCGCGCTGGAGGAGGTTCGGGTCGTTCTCGTGGTACATCGGCTTGGACAGTTCTCGCTCCGCCGCCTCTCGGGCGGGGACGCGGGGAGTGTCCACCGGTACGTCGTTCCTTGTGCGGGTCAGTAGCCGCGCTGTCGTTGCACCCCCCGTGGTGGACACCGCATCAGCTCCTGAAGGAGTCGTTGCCCGGAGGCGCGGAGCCGTAGCCGGGAACGCCTGCAGCTCTTGCGAGGTCGAGGTCGAGGGCCTCGCGGCGGATGCGCTGGTCCACGTAGAGGAGGACGGTCACGCCCGCGGAGATCGGGTAGGTGATGGAGGACGCGATCACCGAGCCGATGCCGGTGATGATCAGGAAAGGCCAGCCGAAGTCCGGGTTGGCCCCGGAGAACAGGTCCCGGATTCCGCTGCCGTCCACCGCGAAGGCGATCAGGGTGAAGGGCACTGCGATGATCATCGACACGAGCAGCGTCAGCAGCACCGTGAGCGCCATGATGCCGAAGGTTCGCCACCAGGCGCCCCGGACGAGTTTGGCGGAGCGGCGCAAGGACTGGATGACGCCTTGGCGCTCCAGCATCAGTGCGGGCGAGGCGAGGGCGAAGCGGATCATCAGCCAGAGGATGACGCCGCAGGCGGCCAAGCCTCCGAGAACGGCGAGAGCGATTCCCGCACGGGAGCCCAGCAGCAGGCCCGGGAGGATGCCCACGGTCATGATGGCCGCGCTCATGAGGGGCACCAGCAGGGTCAGGCCCAGCAGTTGAGGAAGGCGGGGCCGGGCTTCCTGCCAGGCATCGGCGAGCGTCACCGGTCGGCCGAGCACCGACCGGCTGATCACCACGGTGAGGAGCGCCGTGGTGACGAGTGTGCCGATCAGCGTGATGATCAGGGCCGGGCCCATGGCAAGGAGGCTGGACTGGAGCGACTCCAAGGACTGGCTCAGCGCTTCCGAACGGCTCGCGTTCGGGTCGACCTCGGGCGGCTCCGGGAGGAGATAGCGCTCGACGAGGATGCTGCCGATCTGGGAGATCACGGAGACGGTGATCGTGACGCCCAGCACCGTGCGCCAGTGAGCGCGCAGTGTCGACACCGCGCCATCGAGGATCTCGCCGACGCCGAGGGGGCGCAGCGGGATGACGCCGGGCTTGGCCGCCGGCGGTTGACCCCAGCTGCCGCGCGGCTGACCGCCACCCCAGCCGGGGGCGGGAGGCTGTGGTGGTACGGGGCGGCGCGCACCGGGGCTGGTCGGCGCGGACCACTGTCCCGGGGGCGGCTGATCCGTGGACCACTTCGAGGCGGGGCCACTCTCCTGGACGGGCTCGGCGGGACGGGGCACGCCGGCGTCCTGCCCGTCGGAGGGAGCAGATCCGGGCGAGGCCCAGCCCGGAGTGTCGTTCACGGTCGTCCACCTCATGGAATGGTCGCGGGGCCGGCTCGGCGAGCCGGCGCGTTCACGGTGCCCTTCCGCCCGTCACGGCGGCTGGTTGGCAGCCATCGTGCCACGCGTTGCCCCCCGGTGGGCCGGGGCCCGTCTCTCCTTCGCGGCTTCATTGTCGGTGCCTCACCGGGCAGACTGGGCGGATGGCTGATCAGTACGCACAAAACCGCGTCCGCACCGAGCCGCCCATGCTTCCGTCGCTGCGCTGGGACGAGCCCCCGGAAGGCCCCGTGCTGGTGCTGCTCGACCAGACCCGCCTGCCTGCTGAGGAGGTCGAGCTGGTCTGTACCGATGTGCCTGCCCTGGTGCAGGCGATTCAGGCACTCGCTGTGCGGGGAGCGCCGCTGCTGGGCATCGCCGGTGCGTATGGTGTGGCACTCGCGGCTGCGCGGGGATTCGATGTCGACGAGGCGGCGGCTCTGCTGGAGGGTGCGCGGCCCACCGCCGTGAATCTGGGGTACGGAGTGCGGCGGGCGGCGGCCGTGTACCGGGAGGCAGTGGACAAGGGGGCAGATGCCGGGCAGGCTGCCCAGGCGACGCTCACAGCGGCCAGGGAACTGCACCGGGAGGATGCCGAGGCCAGTGCCCGGATGGCTGGTCATGGGCTCGCGCTCCTGGACGAGCTGCTGCCGGGCGGCGGACACCGGATCCTGACCCACTGCAACACCGGGGCGCTTGTCTCCGGTGGCGAGGGCACCGCGTTCGCCGTGGCGCTCTCGGCGCACCGGGCGGGCCGGCTGCGGCGGCTGTGGGTGGACGAGACGAGGCCACTGCTGCAGGGCGCCCGGCTGACCGCTTATGAGGCGGCGCGCAGCGGGATGCCGTACACACTGCTTACGGACAATGCTGCGGGGTCGCTCTTCGCGGCGGGAGAGGTGGATGCCGTACTCATCGGGGCAGACCGGATAGCGGCCGACGGATCGGTGGCGAACAAGGTGGGGAGTTACCCGCTCGCGGTGCTGGCGAAGTACCACCATGTGCCTTTTATCGTGGTCGCGCCGACGACGACGGTGGACCTGAACACGCCGGACGGGGCATCGATCGAAGTGGAACAGAGGTCCGGACAGGAAGTGACGGAGGTCACATCTCCGCAGTTGACGGGCGCCGGAGCGGGAGCAGGCGGCGGGCTGTCGGTGGCGCCGCTGGGAACGCAGGCGTACAACCCGGCATTTGATGTCACGCCCCCAGATCTGGTGACGGCGATCGTCACTGAGGAGGGTGCGTTGTCCCCGGTCACCGGGGGAGGAATAGCAGAGCTGTGTGCCAGGTCACGCCAGGTAACGATTAGCTAATGGGATGATGTCGATTATGAAGGGACGAGTCCTTGTCGTCGACGACGACACCGCACTGGCCGAGATGCTCGGGATTGTGCTGCGTGGTGAGGGTTTCGAGCCGTCGTTCGTAGCGGACGGCGACAAGGCGCTTGCCGCTTTCCGGGAGGCCAAGCCGGATCTGGTTCTGCTGGATCTCATGCTGCCCGGACGGGACGGCATCGAGGTCTGCAGGCTGATCAGGGCCGAGTCCGGCGTGCCGATCGTGATGCTCACCGCCAAGAGCGACACCGTGGATGTGGTGGTCGGGCTGGAGTCCGGGGCCGATGACTACATCGTCAAGCCGTTCAAGCCGAAGGAGCTGGTCGCCCGGATCCGGGCGCGCCTGAGGAGGTCTGAGGAACCGGCGCCGGAGCAGCTGGCGATCGGAGATCTGGTCATCGACGTGGCCGGTCACTCCGTGAAGCGGGAAGGGCAGTCGATCGCTCTGACCCCGCTTGAGTTCGACCTGCTCGTCGCGCTGGCCCGCAAGCCCTGGCAGGTGTTCACCCGTGAGGTGCTGCTGGAGCAGGTGTGGGGCTACCGGCACGCTGCGGACACCCGGCTGGTCAATGTGCATGTACAGCGGTTGCGCTCCAAGGTCGAGAAGGACCCGGAGCGCCCGGAGATCGTGGTGACCGTCCGTGGTGTCGGCTACAAGGCCGGGCCGAGCTGAGATGCCCCGAGGCAGTGTTGCTCCGAAGCCCGGAGAGCCGGGAGTCCGTACGGGGCGGGCTGCCGGACCGGGCCGGGAGCGCTCGCGATTCGGCCGTCTGCTCCAGGGTGGACGGCTGCTCCAGGACGGGGCGCCGGCTGGGCCGGTACCCCGGCTCGTCATGCGCTGGGTGCGCCGTCCGCTGCTGCCCGCTCTGCGGTTGTGGCGGCGGAACATCCAGCTCAGGGTGGTCGCGAGCACGCTGCTGATGTCGCTCGGTGTGGTACTGCTTCTCGGCCTTGTCGTCATCGGGCAGGTGCGCAACGGTCTGCTCGATGCCAAGGGGAAAGCGGCCCAGAGCCAGGCGGCCGGTGGCTTCGCGGTGGCGCAGGAGAAGGCGAACGCGCCGGTCGGCCCCCGCGGGCAGGACGGCGCTGCCACGGACGGCAGGACTGCCGGGAGCTCGTGGCGGTCCGATCTTGTGGAGCAGCTGGCCAGTGGTGGCCAGGGTGCGTTCAATGTCGTGGCCTTGAGCGCGCACTCCGAGGGCGCCGGTTCCAGTCGCGGGCCCCGGACCTCGGGCAGCGTGGATCACGCGAGCATCCCCCCGGCCCTGCGGGAGACTGTCGACCAGGGGACGGGGACGTTCGAGACCTACATCCGGATCGAGTACACGAACGAAGAGCACGATCCGGAGCCCGGGCTGGTCGTCGGCAAGCGGCTGAACGACATCGAGGGCAATCCGTACGAGCTCTACTACCTTTTCCCGCTGGCACAGGAGGAGCAGTCGCTCAACCTGGTCAAGGGAACCCTCGCCACGGCCGGGCTCTTCGTCGTCGTCCTGCTCGGGGCCATCGCCTGGCTGGTGGTGCGGCAGATCGTCACGCCGGTGCGGATGGCGGCGGGGATCGCCGAGCGGCTCTCCGCCGGCCGGCTCCAGGAGCGGATGAAGGTCACGGGCGAGGACGACATCGCCAGACTGGGGGAGGCCTTCAACAAGATGGCGCAGAACCTCCAGCTCAAGATCCAGCAGCTGGAGGAGCTCTCCAGGATGCAGCGGCGCTTCGTCTCGGACGTTTCGCACGAGCTGCGTACGCCACTGACGACCGTACGGATGGCCGCAGACGTCATCCATGAGGCACGCATTGACTTCGACCCGGTGACGGCGCGCTCCGCCGAGCTCCTGGGGGATCAGCTCGACCGCTTCGAGTCGCTGCTCTCCGATCTGCTCGAGATCAGCCGCTTCGATGCCGGGGCGGCAGCGCTGGAGGCCGAGCCGATAGACCTGCGTGAGGTCGTACGGCGGGTGATCGGCGGTGCCGAGCCGCTGGCCGAGCGCAAGGGGACCCGGATACGGGTGGTCGGCGACGAGCAGCCTGTCGTGGCGGAGGCCGATGCCCGGCGTGTGGAGCGCGTGCTGCGCAATCTGGTCGTCAACGCTGTCGAGCACGGCGAGGGCCGGGACGTGGTGGTCCGTATGGCTGTGGCCGGCGGAGCTGTGGCGGTTGCCGTGCGGGACTACGGGGTGGGTCTGAAGCCGGGCGAGGCGACCCGGGTGTTCAACCGATTCTGGCGGGCCGATCCGGCGCGTGCCCGTACCACCGGTGGTACGGGGCTGGGGCTGTCCATCGCTGTCGAGGACGCCCGGCTGCACGGTGGCTGGCTGCAGGCGTGGGGCGAGCCGGGCGGTGGTTCGCAGTTCCGGCTGACCCTGCCGCGTACGGCGGACGAGCCGCTGCGCGGTTCGCCGATTCCGCTGGAGCCGGAGGATTCGCGGCAGAGCCGGGACCGCGCCGACTCCGCCGGGCCGAAGGCGAGCGGACGCCGGCTGTCGTCCGTGCCCGCGCAGCCGATGACGGACCGCTCCCCGCTGCCCGCACTGCCGCGTTCGGCGCCGGCCGGGGTGGATCCCGCGGCCCTTCCGGGCAGTGGTGCCCGGGTGGTGGCGCGTTCCGCGGGGGAGCGGTACGACGCCGACTCCGCGGCGCAGGTTTCTTCGGACCGGGAGGACACGACTCGTGGGCGCTGATCCCCGTGGCAACGGCCGCCGAGGTGCGCCGCGTGCCGTTGCGCTGCTCGGCTGCAGCGGTGTGCTGCTGGCCGGATGTGCATCGATGCCGGACAGCGGTGACATCCATGCGGTGAAGGCGTCCCCGCGGGCGGACTCCCAGGTGCGGGTGTACGCGGTGCCGCCGCGGAAGGGGGCGCCGCCGCACGAGATCGTCGAGGGCTTCCTGGAGGCGATGACCAGCGACGATTCCGACTTCGCCACCGCCCGGACGTATCTGACGCCGGAGACTTCCAAGAAGTGGCGGCCGGAGGCGAGCACCACGGTGCTGTCGGCCGCGCCGAACTCGGGACAGGCCGTGTCCGGTGACCGGGACAACCCGGGCTGGGACTATCCGCTCCTCGGCAAGCAGGTTGCGACGGTGGACTCCCAGCATGCGTATCAGCCGGTCACGCCCACGGACTACCACCGGAACATCCATCTGGTGCAGCAGAACGGTCCGGACGGCAAGGAGTGGCGCATCGACAGCCTGCCGCCGGGGCTGGTGCTCGGCGCGTCCGACTTCCAGCGCAACTACCGCTCGGTGAACAAGTACTACTTCGCCTCCGGGCGGAACGTGGTCGTGGCCGACCCTGTCTACATCCGGCAGCGGCTGGATCCGGTGACCCGGATGGATCCGGTCACGCAGTCGGTCAAGGCGCTGCTCGAAGGGCCGACGAACTGGCTGAAGCCGGTGGTCGAATCGCCCTTCCCCACCGGTACGACGCTGAAGGAGGGCACCAAGACGCTGGCGTTCGACGACCGGAACGCTCTGAAGGTGCCGCTCAATGACAAGGCATCCAATGTGGGCCGCCCGCAGTGCATGAAGATGGCGGCTCAGATCCTGTTCACGGTGAAGGACGTGACGTCCACCCGGGTGGAGCAGGTGGAGCTGCAGCGCAAGGACGGCTCGCAGCTGTGTGTGCTCAACGGAGGCCAGGCGGAGGAGTTCGCGCCGGATCGCTCGGGCAGGCCGGAGTACCAGTACTTCGTCGACAGCAAGAACCAGTTGGCGCTGCTGGTGGGCGCTGCCAAGGACATAGACGAGCCGGAGAATGTGCCGGGGCCGTTCGGTAATGGCCGGCTGCCGGTGAGCGCGGCCGGGGTGGCCCGCGACGAACGCACCGCGGCGGCGGTCTCCAAGGACGCCGACCGCCTGTTCGTGGCATCCATCATCTCGGACAGCGAGCTGGGCGACCCCGTGCTGCGGAGCAGGGGCAAGGACCGTGCCAGCCGTCTTTCGGCGCCCAGCTGGGACGGCCAGGGCGATCTGTGGGTGGCGGACCGTGACCCCGCACATCCGGCGTTGCTGCGCCTGGAGGACGGCGTCGGCACACCGCAGGACGTAAAGATCATCCCGGGTCTGGACGGCGCGCGCATCGAGGCGCTGAGGGTTTCGGCGGACGGTGTGCGGATAGCGCTGCTGCTGACGAAGGACGGCCGGACCACGCTGAAGATCGGACGGGTGGAGCGCCACGGTCCCAAGGACGACCCGGTGGTCTCCGTCGCGGAACTGCGGCCCGCCGCACCGCAGATGGAGACGGTGACAGCAGTCTCCTGGGCCGGTCCCAGCAGGCTCGTGGTGGTCGGCAAGGAGTCCGGCGGCGTACAGCAGGTGCGCTATATGCAGACGGACGGCTCCAGTTCGGCCGCGAGCATCCTGCCGGGGCTGAACCAGGTCAGGGCGGTCGCGGCCGCGGACGACGAAACCCGCCCCCTGGTGGCGTACTCCGAGGAGGACGGCATCGTCCGGCTGCCACCCGGCGCCAACTGGCAGACACTGGTCAAGAAGGGCTCGTCGCCGGTCTACCCCGGGTAGCGGACCCAGCGGTAGGGCGCCCGGGCCGGTTGTCCACAAGGGTGGCAGGGCTGTCCCCGTGCGGGCACAGTGGTGGGCATGCGGGGGTGGTGGCGGGAGATCACCGGGCTGGTGCTGCCGGTCGCATGCGGCGGCTGCGGCACGCCTCGTACGCCGCTGTGCGAGGAGTGCGCGAGCGCGCTGTACGGCGCCGCGGCGCGTCGGGCGCGGCCTGTGCCGGAGCCGGCGGGACTGCCGGTGGTGCATGCCGCCGCGCCGTACGAGGACGCGGTACGTGCCGTGCTGCTGGCGCACAAGGAGCGGGGCGCGCTGGGGCTGGCGCGGCCGCTCGGTGTGGCGCTCGCCGGGGCGGTGCGGGCCGCGGTGCCCCGGGCCGTCGGGGGAGCCGGTCCGCTGCTGCTCGTACCGGTGCCGTCGGCGCGGAGTGCGGTCAGGGCGCGGGGGCACGACGCCGCGCGGCGGATCGCACTGGCGGCCGCGGGCGAGCTTCGGCGTACGGGGACGGAGGCCAGGGCTCTTCCGGTGCTGCGCCAGCGGCGCGCGGTGGCCGACCAGTCGGGCCTCACGGCCCGCATGAGGCTCGCGAACCTGGCGGGGGCACTGGAGGTGCCCGGCGGGGCCGGACGGCTGCTGGAGGGCGGCAGAGCGGTGCTGGTGGACGATCTGATGACGACCGGAGCGTCGTTGGTCGAGGCGACGCGGGCACTGAGTGCCGCGATGAGGTCATGCCCTCCGGGATTCGTACAACCGAGTGCAGCGGTTGTCGCTGTCCCGCCGTTATCTTTCGAAATAAACCGGAACTGACAACGAGCCTGCATCGTTGCAGGTAGTGAGAGGGGAAAACCACCTGAACGCACGTACGCGCTGGTAGCGGGTGCCGACACCCGTCTGATCGAGCTATGTTCGGTTGTGAGGAATGGCGAATGCCGTGCCTCACCGAATGCGCTGCCGGGGGTTCCGGGCCAGGGATTCGAGGGCAGTGTGAACCTCGAAGATTGGTGGGGTGGGGATCTTGTCGACTGGGGAGGAGGAGGTGAAAGTCGCCAAGTCCGAGGCTTCGGTAATCACCGGGGCCTGGTGCAAGAGGGAGACGCTCCGCAGCCAGTGAGCGGGCGGAGCTATCCGGGAACGGAGTTCTGCGTGGACATCGTCGTCAAGGGCCGCAAGACCGAGGTGCCCGAGAGGTTCCGCAAGCACGTGGCCGAGAAGCTGAAGCTGGACAAGATCCAGAAGCTCGACGGCAAGGTGATCAGCCTGGACGTCGAGGTGTCCAAGGAGCTCAACCCGCGGCAGGCCGACCGGTCCGACCGTGTGGAGATCACACTTCACTCCCGCGGACCGGTGATCCGGGCGGAGGCCGCGGCCGCCGACCCGTACGCAGCACTCGACCTGGCCACGGGCAAGCTGGAGGCACGGCTGCGCAAGCAGCACGACAAGCGTCACAACCGCCGCGGCAACGGCCGTATTTCGGCATCCGAGGTGGCCGATGTCGTTCCTGGCGTCGCCGAGTTGAACGCCAACGGCCGGCCCGTCAGCGAAGAGGCGCCTGCATCCATTCCCACCACGAGGATCGGCTCGCTCGAGGTGCAGGGCGAAGGTCCGCTGGTGGTTCGCGAGAAGAACCACACCGCAGCACCGATGACGCTCGACCAGGCGCTCTATGAGATGGAGCTGGTCGGGCACGACTTCTACCTCTTCGTCGACTCCGAGACGAAGCAGCCCAGTGTCGTCTACCGACGGCACGCCTACGACTATGGCGTCATCCACCTGGAGACCGACCCACTGGCCGGATCCGAGGCGGGCGGGGCCGGAGGAGCGCTCGGCGGCTGATCCCGTCAGCAGGCAGGTGATGGTGCCCCTGGAGCGTCTTGTGCGCCCCCAGGGGCACCACCGTGCGACCGCAGGATCACGCCTCTGCCGTCCGGGCATGAAAGCATGGAGCCGCGAGCCAACCGGTGCCCTGTGCACTGATGTTGGCGGAGCGGACCACTCATGATCTTCAGGCCACGGCCTTCAGGGGGAGGAACGATGGCGGACAGCTTCGGACCGGTGCACGGCGACACGGGCGATACCGAGGGCACGGTCGTCGATGTCGCCGCGGAGTCGGGCGGTTCCCGCAAGGAGCCGATCCGGGTCCTTGTGGTGGACGACCACGCTCTCTTCCGTCGGGGCCTGGAGATCGTCCTCGCACAGGAGGAGGACATCCAGGTTGTCGGCGAGGCCGGTGACGGGGCGGAGGCCGTCGACAAGGCCGCAGATCTGCTGCCCGACATCGTGCTGATGGATGTGCGGATGCCCAAACGCGGCGGTATCGAGGCCTGCACCTCCATCAAGGAGGTGGCCCCCAGCGCGAAGATCATCATGCTGACGATCAGCGACGAGGAGGCCGACCTCTACGACGCGATCAAGGCGGGCGCCACCGGCTATCTCCTCAAGGAGATCTCCACCGACGAGGTGGCCACGGCGATCCGTGCGGTGGCCGACGGCCAGTCGCAGATCAGCCCGTCCATGGCTTCCAAGCTCCTCACCGAGTTCAAGTCGATGATCCAGCGCACAGATGAACGCAGGCTCGTCCCCGCGCCCCGGCTGACCGAGCGGGAGCTGGAAGTGCTCAAACTGGTCGCCACGGGCATGAACAACCGCGATATCGCCAAGGAGCTGTTCATCTCCGAGAACACCGTGAAGAACCACGTCCGCAACATCCTGGAGAAGCTTCAGCTGCACTCCAGGATGGAGGCCGTGGTCTACGCGATGCGGGAGAAGATCCTCGAGATCCGCTAGCGGCCGGTTCCGGCCGACCGCGCGGCCGCGCGGTCAGGCAAGCGCCCGGACCAGCTCCGCGGCGAGGTCGGGGCGCTCGGTGCGTTCGCCCTGTGCGGACTCGACCCGTACGGATTCGACGCGTACGGAATCGCAGCCGACCCACTCCGCGGCCTCGCGCAGGGCCTGCGCCATGGGGGCCACGGCCTTCGGGGTCTGAAGGGACACCTGGCGCGCCACCAAGGTCGTCCCCTCGCGCGCCGGGTCGACGCGACCCAGCAGCTTGCCGCCCGACAGCAGAGGCATCGCGAAATAGCCGTACACCCGCTTGGGCTTGGGGACGTACGCCTCGAGGCGGTGGATGAAACCGAAGATCCGTTCCGTACGCGCCCGCTCCCAGATCAGCGAGTCGAAGGGGGAGAGGAGGGTCGTGCGATGGCGGCCACGGGGCGCGCTCGCCAGTGCCTCGGGATCCGCCCAGGCCGGCTTCGACCAGCCCTCGACCGTGACCGGCACCAGTCCGGAGTCAGCGACCACCGCGTCGAACTGCTCGCCCTTGAGCCGGTGGTAGTCGGCGATGTCCGCGCGGGTGCCGACGCCGAGGGACTGGCCGGCGAGCCGGACGAGCCGGCGCAGGCACTCCGCATCGTCCAGGTCGTCGTGGAGGACGGCGTCCGGGATCGCCCGCTCGGCCAGGTCGTATACCCGCTTCCAGCTGCGCCGCTCGGTGCACACCACCTCGCCGTGCATCAGCGCCCGCTCGACGGCGACCTTCGACTCCGACCAGTCCCACCACTCACCCTTGTTCTTCGCGCCGCCCAACTCTGTCGCGGTGAGCGGGCCTTCGGCGCGCAGCTGCTTGATGACCTGGTCGTAGGCGCCGTCGGCGAGCTCGTGGTACCAGTGCGGGCGGCCGCGGTAGGCGCGTCGGCGGAAGGCGAAATGCGGCCACTCCTCGACGGGCAGGATGCAGGCCGCGTGCGACCAGTACTCGAAGCTGTGCCCCTCGGTCCAGTACGCGTCCTCGACCGTGCGGCGGCCGACGGCGCCGAGGCGGGCGTACGGAATCAGCTCGTGCGAGCGGGCAAGCACCGAGATCGTGTCCAGCTGTACGGCGCCGAGATGCCGCAGCACACCCCGCACCCCGCCCCGCCGGTCGGGCGCGCCCAGGAACCCTTGGGCGCGCAGCGCTATGCGGCGGGCCTCGTCGGCGGAGAGTTCGGCGGCGGGGCGCGGCAGGATCGTCATGCTCCCGCACGATAGACGGGGGCACTGACAGTCTGCCCCCGGGTCCGGTCGGTCCGGTAAGGCCCGTCGGTCCGGTAAGGCCGGCCCCGGTCTTGTTCCGTCAGCCGTCAGCCGTCAGCCGTCAACCGTCACCCCGGACGGCCGGGAGAGCGGCGGGGAGATACGGATGGGTGCTCGGCAGTCCCAGGTCCGAGGGGAGCAGCGCACCGACCCAGGCGTCCCTGAGGGTGTCCTTGTTGAGCAGCGCCGCGCGCAGGGCCCCCTCGACGACGAAGCCGGCCTTCTCCGCCACGGCCCGGGAGCCCGCGTTGCCCACCTCGGCGCGCCACTCCAGGCGCGTCGCGCCCAGCCTGGTGAAGGCCCAGTGCGCCACGGCGCCCACGGTCTCCGCCATCACCCCGCGTCCGCGGTGCTCCTTGCCCGTCCAGTAGCCGATCTCCCAGGTGCCCGAGAAGGTGCGCAGGGTCACGGCGACCGAGGCCATCAGCGGGCCGCCCTCGCGGGGCAGTACCGCGAACGTGCACATGGTGCTGTTGCGCCAGCCGTCCGGCACCATCTGTCCGGTGAACTCCGCCGCGTGCTGCCGCAGGTATGGCGAGGGGACGGTCGTCCACCGCTGAATGTCGGGATCCTGACAGGCCTGGAAGACCGCCTCCGTATCGTCGGTCGTGAAGGTACGCAGCAGCAGTCGCTGGGTGGTGAGTGTGATGGGCTCCATGCCCGGATTCTGGTCACGGGCGCGTGCGGATGCGAGCACTTTTCGGACCTCACCGGCACCTTCGGCGCGTCCCGCGCGTTCTTCATGCGGGTATCAGCAGGCCTCCGTGACGGCAGACCCCCGGCGGACCTCCCGGCGCGGCGGGGTCCTCGCTTACGATGGCCGTTGCGGTGGGGCCCACCTGCCGTGCCCGCGCCAGTGTCCGTTACACGACCCAGTGCCAGGCCCGATCGGCAAGGAGACCAACCTCAGTGTCCGTCTTCAACAAGCTCATGCGTGCAGGCGAAGGCAAGATCCTGCGCAAACTGCACCGCATTGCGGACCAGGTCAACTCCATCGAAGAGGACTTCGTCAACCTCTCCGACGCCGAGTTGCGGGCGCTCACCGATGAGTACAAGCAGCGCCATGCCGACGGTGAGAGCCTGGATGATCTGCTCCCCGAGGCCTTTGCGACAGTTCGCGAGGCCGCCAAGCGCGTTCTCGGTCAGCGCCACTACGACGTACAGATGATGGGCGGCGCGGCGCTGCACCTCGGATTCGTCGCCGAGATGAAGACCGGTGAGGGCAAGACCCTCGTCGGCACGCTTCCCGCGTATCTCAACGCGCTCTCGGGCAAGGGCGTCCACCTGATCACGGTCAATGACTACCTGGCCGAGCGTGACTCCGAGATGATGGGCCGGGTTCACAAGTTCCTGGGCCTGTCCGTCGGCTGCATCCTCGCCAATATGACGCCCGCGCAGCGCCGTGAGATGTACAACTGCGACATCACGTACGGCACGAACAACGAGTTCGGCTTCGACTACCTGCGCGACAACATGGCGTGGTCCCAGGACGAGCTCGTCCAGCGCGGCCACAACTACGCCATCGTCGACGAGGTCGACTCGATCCTCGTCGACGAGGCCCGTACGCCGCTGATCATCTCCGGCCCCGCCGACCAGGCCACCAAGTGGTACGGCGACTTCGCCAAGCTGGTCACGCGCCTGACCAAGGGTGAGGCGGGCAACCCCCTCAAGGGCATCGAGGAGACCGGCGACTACGAGGTCGACGAGAAGAAGCGCACCGTCGCCATCCACGAGCCGGGCGTCGCCAAGGTCGAGGACTGGCTGGGTATCGACAACCTCTACGAGTCGGTGAACACCCCGCTCGTGGGTTACCTGAACAACGCCATCAAGGCCAAGGAACTGTTCAAGAAGGACAAGGACTACGTCGTCATCGACGGCGAAGTCATGATCGTCGACGAGCACACCGGCCGTATCCTCGCCGGCCGCCGCTACAACGAGGGCATGCACCAGGCGATCGAGGCGAAGGAAGGGGTGGACATCAAGGACGAGAACCAGACCCTCGCCACGATCACCCTGCAGAACTTCTTCCGCCTCTACGGCAAGCTGTCCGGTATGACCGGTACGGCCATGACCGAGGCCGCCGAGTTCCACCAGATCTACAAGCTGGGCGTCGTGCCGATCCCGACGAACAAGCCCATGGTCCGCATGGACCAGTCCGACCTGATCTACCGCACCGAGGTCGCCAAGTTCGCGGCGGTCGTCGACGACATCGCGGAGAAGCACGAGAAGGGCCAGCCGATCCTGGTCGGCACCACCTCGGTCGAGAAGTCCGAGTACCTCTCGCAGCAGCTCAACAAGCGTGGCGTCCAGCACGAGGTGCTCAACGCCAAGCAGCACGACCGGGAGGCGACGATCGTCGCCCAGGCCGGCCGCAAGGGCGCTGTGACCGTCGCCACGAACATGGCCGGCCGTGGTACGGACATCAAGCTCGGGGGCAACCCCGACGACCTCGCCGAGGCGGAGCTGCGCCAGCGCGGCCTGGACCCCGACGAGCACGTCGAGGAGTGGGCCGCGGCCCTGCCCGCCGCGCTGGAGCGGGCCGAGGAGGCCGTCAGGGCCGAGCACGACGAGGTCACCGACCTCGGTGGGCTGTATGTCCTGGGCACCGAACGGCACGAGTCGCGTCGTATCGACAACCAGCTGCGCGGTCGTTCCGGCCGTCAGGGCGACCCGGGCGAGTCCCGCTTCTACCTGTCGCTGGGCGACGACCTGATGCGTCTGTTCAAGGCGCAGATGGTCGAGCGTGTGATGGCGATGGCGAATGTGCCGGACGACGTCCCGATCGAGAACAAGATGGTGACGCGCGCGATCGCGTCGGCACAGTCGCAGGTCGAGCAGCAGAACTTCGAGACGCGTAAGAACGTCCTGAAGTACGACGAGGTCCTCAACCGCCAGCGTGAGGTCATCTACGGCGAGCGCCGCCGCGTCCTGGAGGGTGAGGACCTGCACGAGCAGATCCGTCACTTCATGGACGACACCATCGACGCCTACATCCAGGCGGAGACCGTCGAGGGCTTCGCGGAGGAGTGGGACCTGGACCGGCTGTGGGGTGCGTTCAAGCAGCTCTACCCGGTGAAGGCGACCGTCGAGGAGCTGGAGGAGGCGGCCGGCGACCGTGCCGGGATCACCGCCGAGTTCATCGCCGAGTCCATCAAGGACGACGTCCACGAGCAGTACGACGAGCGCGAGAAGCAGCTCGGCTCGGACATCATGCGTGAGCTCGAGCGGCGCGTCGTGCTGTCCGTCCTGGACCGCAAGTGGCGCGAGCACCTCTACGAGATGGACTACCTCCAGGAGGGCATCGGCCTGCGCGCGATGGCGCAGAAGGACCCGCTGGTCGAGTACCAGCGCGAGGGCTTCGACATGTTCACCGCCATGATGGAGGGCATCAAGGAGGAGTCCGTCGGCTACCTGTTCAACCTGGAGGTCCAGGTCGAGCAGCAGGTCGAGGAGGTCCCGGTGCAGGACTCCCCGGCGAAGGCCTCGCTCACCAAGGAGGACGCGGTGCCGGCGGGCGCCGGGCGTCCGGAGATCCGTGCCAAGGGACTGGACGCTCCGCAGCGCCCCGACCGGCTGCACTTCTCGGCTCCCACGGTGGACGGCGAGGGCGGTGTCGTCGAGGGCGACTTCGACAATGACGGCGGCCCGGCCCGGTCCGAGACGGACGGGATGACGCGTGCCGAGCGCCGGAAGGCGCAGAAGGGCGGCGGGCGCCGCCGCAAGAAGTAGCGCCTGCGCTGCCTGCTTGCCAGCTGAATACGGCCGGGGCCGGACACCGAACGCGGTGTCCGGCCCCGGCCGTATTCCCTGAGGCGGGCCCCTGAGGTGCGGGAGGGGGGAAGGGCGGGAGCGGCAGTCAGGCGGGCAGTGGAGGGCGGTCAGGCGGGCCCGGGAAAGCCCGTCCGGGCCCCGTTGGGCCCGGCGGCTGCTCGGGTGCGCGCCCTGCCCCGGTGAGCGGCTCACACCGGTGCGTGGCCGCCGACGCGTTCCCCGCCGAGCTCCACGGCCGCGCAGCGCCAGCGCTGGTCCGCCCCCTGCTCCAGGCGGAAGGCCATCGCGCTGACCCGGTCGCCCGAGCCGATCCGGGCGAAGGCCTCGATCACGCCGGGGCCCGGGTGGTACTCGCCGCAGTGGCGTACGACGGGGGTCACCCGTTCCGCAGGCCGCAGCGGTGCCCCGGGGGCGAGCCGCACCAGCTGTTCGTATGCCTCGCCGATGGTGTGGCCGAGCATCCAGTGCACCGGGCGCCGGCCGCTGAGTACCGCGAGCAGGCGGTCGGCGAACCAGTAGTGCGGTTTGTGCTGCCGCCGTGCGCGTGCCATCGCCGATGTCGCCACGACGGCCGGACGGCGCTGGTCACGCCGTCCCGCGGGCCGGGTCCTGTCCATGCAGATCGCCCCCGATGTGCCGGGCCCGATGGAGATACCGGGCGGTAACTTCGTTGGTGATCTTCTACGGGGGCGGGGCGGGCGCTCGCAACGAGCGCTGCCGCCGCCGGGGCGGGCCGACACCATCACCTATCAGGGTGACGAGCAGCGGTCCCGGGCGGTCACGACCGGTCGGGTCATGTCCTGAGTGGACGGTGCGTGGGGGTGGTAGCGGCACCCCGAAAGGGGACGTCGCACGTATCCTGAGGGCGTCTTCCGACTACGAAAGCGGCCAGCCATGCGCGTCTACGTCCCCCTGACCCTTCACGGTCTCGCAGAGGCGCACAAGGCGGGCGAACTGGGCCCCGGCCCGCTGACCGCCTATGCCGTCACTCCGGGCCTGCGCGAGTGGTACGTCTCCGACGACATCGAGGAGCTCGAGTACGCCGCGCTGAACCGTGCCGCGGCGGGGTCGCTGCGGCTGCTCGCCGGTGACCCGGCGGCGGCCAGGCGCCGGGTCGTCGTCGCCGTCGACGTACCGGACCAGGACGCGGTCGCCGATCCCGACCGGGTGCTGCTCCCGAGCGCGCTCGGTGAGGTGCGGATCGCGTCCGCGGTGGCGCTGGCCAAGGCGGCGGCGGTGCATGTGGACGCCGACGACGCGGTGGGCGATGTGTCCGCGGCGGCGGGGGCGCTGGGGGCGGCGGACCAGGGCGACGACGACGCCCAGTTCACGGTGGACGGGGCGGAGGACCATGAGCTGCTCTGGTACGGGGTGCAGGAGATCCCGAACCTCATCGGCTGATCGGCTGATCGTTTGCGATCCCTGCGATCCCTGCGGTCGCTGTGAGCCCCGCGGTCTCTGCGGTCGCTGAGGCGCTGTGGTTGCTGCTGATCCGGCCGATGGTGGGTGCGGGCGGCCGGTTGTCGTACCCGGCCGGTACGGTTTTCGCATGGGGAAGCACAGCACACATCTGGTCTGGGACTGGAACGGCACACTGCTCGACGACAACACGGCGGTCATCGCGGCGACCAACGCCGCGTTCGCGGAGGTAGGCCTGGAGCCGATCACGCTCGAGCGCTACCGAGAGCTGTACTGCGTGCCGATTCCCCTCTTCTACGAGCGGCTGATGGGCCGGATGCCGTCGGACGACGAGTGGGTGGCCATGGACGAGGCCTTCCATCGGCACTACGCCGAGCACCGGATCGGCTGCGGGCTGACCGAGGGCGTCGAGGAGCTGCTGCGGGAATGGCGGCTGGCCGGGCGCAGCCAGTCACTGCTGAGCATGTACGTGCACGAGCATCTGGTACCTGCCGTGCGGGGGTTCGGCATCCACGACCACTTCCTACGCGTCGACGGGCGTACGGGACCGTCCGGCGGCACCAAGGCCCTGCATATGGAGCGGCACCTGGCGGCGCTGGTTGGGGACGTCGCCCCGGAGCACACGGTGGTCATCGGCGACGCGGTCGACGACGCGGTGGCGGCGGCGCACGTGGGCGCGCGGGCGGTGCTGTACACGGGCGGCTCGCACAGCAGGGCCAGCCTGGAGTCGGTGGGTGTGCCGGTGGTGGACAGCCTGGCGGAGGCGGTGGAGGAGGCGGCGCGGCTAGCGGCGTGAGGGGGCGGTGCGGGGGCCTGCGCCTGCGGCGGGCCTGCTCCCGACTCCGCTCCTACCCGGAACCGGGCCGCCGGCGCAGGGCTCCCTCGGCATGCGGCCCGCGGGAAGACCGGGGCTCCGTCCCGGCCCCGTCGGGCCTGCCTCCTGACGAGAGCCTTCGCGCCTTCGCCCCGTACGCCTGGCGCCGCGCCCCTCCCACCCCCTTCCTGTAGGGGCTCCGCCCCGCACAGGCCCCGGGCCCCGCACAGGCCCCGGGCCCGGGGGCGTGCCTCAGGTCACCGGGTTCCGGCGGGCCTTCTCAGGTCACCGGGGCCTTTTCGCGCAGCACCTTGAGGAACTCTCGCATCCATGCCGAGTGGTCCGGCCAGGCGCGGGCCGAGACCAGGGTGCCGTCCACCACCGCCTCCGCGTCCTGGAAGCTCGCTCCGGCCGCCTGCATGTCCATCTCCAGTGCGGGGTAGGCGGTGACCCGGCGGCCCTCGAGGCCACCGATCGCCGCCGTCAGCAGCGGGCCGTGACAGATCTGCGCCACCGGCTTGTCGGCGTCGAAGAAGGACTTGAGGATCTTGCGCAGCTCCGCGTCGTTGCGCAGGTACTCCGGGGCGCGGCCGCCCGGGACCACCAGGGCGATGTACTGGCCCGGGTCGACTTCCGAGAAGCCCAGGTCCGCGGGCCAGGTGTAGCCCGGCTTCTCGGTGTATGTGTCGAAGCCCGGCTCGAAGTCGTGCACGACGAACTGAAGCTTCTTGCGGGCGGGGGCCGCGATATGGACCTCGTAGCCCTCCTCCCGCAGCCGCTGGTACGGGTAGAGAACCTCGAGGGACTCGGCGGCGTCGCCGGTGACGATCAGGATCTTCGCTGTCATGACTGCTCCCGGTGTCAGGCTCTCGGCGATGTCCGTGCTGACGGTGACCATGTCGTCACCGTCAACCTGCACCGCCGGAAGCTGTTTGCCAAGAGGGCCTGTGTCGCTGTCCAGACTGTCAAACTTCGGGCCCTGCTTTTGTACACATACAGCTCATGACGGGTCGGGGGGTGCCTCTATGTCCTTCGTCAAGCCTGAGCAGGTCATGCGGTGGCTGTCTCGGGGGTGCGGGATTCGTAGAAGGTGCCGTCGCGGAGCATGGCGAACAGCACGCTGATGCGGTGGCGGGCGAGGCGGAGCAAGGCCTGTGTGTGGGTCTTGCCGCGGGCTCTTTGCCGTTCGTAGTAGGTGCGGGAGGCGGGGTCGTGCAGGGCGGCGAACGCGGAGAGGAACATGGCCCGTTTCAGGAGCCGGTTGCCTGTTCTGGGGGCGTGTTCGCCGTGGATGGAGGATCCGGAGGACCTCGTTGCCGGGGCGAGGCCGGCGTAGGAGGCAAGGTGGGCGGCAGTGGGGAACGAGGTGCCGTCGCCGATGGTGACCAGCAAGGTGGCGGCGGTCCTGACACCGACTCCGGGCATCGAGGTCAGGACCTGGGAAAGAGGGTGCGACTCAAGCAGCTCGCCGATCTGGGCTTCCAGAGCGCGTCGTTGTTCGTGGACGGCGGCCAGCGAGCGGGCCAGCGAGGGCACGACCACGTCCAGGGTGCCGGTGCCCGGGACCACGACGGTCTGTTCGTCGAGCGCGTCGAAGATGTCGTCCACCAGGCGTTCGGCCATGCGCGGGGCCTTGGGCCGTATCAGGTTCACGAGCCTGCGGCGTCCGGCCTTACGCAGGGCGGCGGGCGAGCCGAAGCGTTCCAGCAGGTGCGTCACAGCCTGGTGGTCCAGGCGGGGCCCCAGTACTCGCTCCAGGCTCGGGTGGAACTGGGTGAGCAGGCCGCGGAGCCGGTTGCTGGTGCGGGTAGCCTCGGCGGCGAGGTCCTGGTCGAAGCCGGTCAGGACGGTAAGCTGGGCCGCGGTCTCGTCGGCCAGTTCCAGGGCCCGCAGGGTGTGAGGCATGGTGCGGGCGGCGTCCGCGATCACGTGCGCGTCGCGGGCATCGGTCTTGGCCTCACCGGGATACAAATCGGCGATCCGCCGCATCGCCAGCCCTGGCAGGTAGGCCACGTGGCAGCCGGCGTCCCGGGCCACCGCGAGCGGCAGGGCGCCGATCGATGCGGGCTGGTCCACGATGACCAGCACGCGGCCGAACCTGGCCGTGAGCTTGTCGAACACGGCCCGCAGTTTCGGCTCGCTGTTGGGCAGCCGCTTGTCGTAGACGGTCTTGCCGCCCGCTGTCAGGCCGTGGCCGTGGTGGTCGCCCTTGCCGACGTCCAGGCCGAGGAAGACCGCGATTTCACCGGTGTCGAGCACCGCACCCCCCGAGGGTGGTCGTTCCGTCCCGGCCTCACCCACCGGCACCGAGCGCGCGCATCCACGTTACGCAGACCTGCCACCCTTCAACGGCCGGGCGTTGCGCTCGGCCGGGTGACGGTCGGGCCTCTCATCAGCGGTCAGACGGTGCCCCGGACCCGGTGACACCACCCCCCAGGTCATCGCTTCGACAGGGGGCAACAGTCATGCCGGGCCCGGAGGCCAGGAGCCCCGTTTCAGGGCCACGAAGAAAGTAACGGGGCGGGACGATAGCCTTGACCCGTGATCAGCGCGATATGCCGTGGGGGCAGCGAAGCCCCCGGCCTGCGCCCGGAGCGCCACCGCGCCCGGGCGATCGATGATCGCCTCATTCCGGCCCGGCCGCCAAAATTGGCCAATTACGGCTCGGACATCTCTCACCGCGGCATAACGTCGACTCCGACCGGACACCCCGCGTCGAGGCGTTGCGCCGCTTCTTTCACCTACGTCACGCAACGGCGCGCGACAGGAGCCAGAGGACATGCAGACCAAGCTGGACGAAGCCAAGGCCGAGCTGCTCGCACGGGCTGCCCGGGTAGCTGAGAACAGCCCGGTCGGGGGGAACCTTCCGACTGCGGCCGAGCCAGGGGAGCGACCCGACCGGGACACCCTGCTCAACTACCTCCAGCGCTACTACCTGCACACCGCGCCGGAGGACCTCGCCGACCGCGACCCGGTCGATGTTTTCGGCGCCGCGCTTTCCCATTACCGGCTCGCGGAGAAGCGTCCCCAGGGGACGGCCAATGTGCGGGTCCACACCCCGAGCGTGGAAGAGAACGGGTGGACCTGCAGCCACTCCGTCGTCGAGGTCGTCACCGACGACATGCCCTTCCTTGTCGACTCGGTCACCAATGAGCTCTCCCGCCAGGGCCGCGGCATCCATGTCGTGATCCACCCGCAGGTCACCGTGCGCCGTGATGTGACCGGCAAGCTCATCGAGGTGCTGCCCACCGAGGTGGCCCGCACGGGGATGCCGCACGACGCGCTCGTCGAGTCCTGGATCCATGTCGAGATCGACCGCGAGACCGACCGCGCCGATCTGAAGCAGATCACCGCCGATCTGCTGCGGGTCCTCTCCGACGTACGTGAGGCCGTCGAGGACTGGGAGAAGATGCGCGACTGCGCGCTGCGCATCTCCGAGGAACTGCCGAGCGAGCCGACCGCCGACGATCTGCGCGACCAGGAGGTCGACGAGGCGCGTGAGCTGCTGCGCTGGCTCTCCGCCGACCACTTCACCTTCCTCGGATACCGCGAGTACGAGCTCACCGAGAACGACGCGCTGGCCGCCGTCCCCGGAACCGGGCTGGGCATTCTGCGCTCCGACCCCCAGCACAGCGAGGACGAGACCCACCCGGTCAGCCCGTCCTTCAGCCGGCTGCCCGCCGACGCCCGTGCCAAGGCCCGCGAGCACAAGCTGCTCGTCCTGACCAAGGCCAACAGCCGCTCGACCGTGCACCGGCCCTCCTACCTCGACTACATCGGGGTGAAGAAGTTCGACGCCGCGGGCAATGTGATCGGCGAGCGCCGCTTCCTGGGGCTGTTCTCCTCCGCCGCGTACACCGAGTCCGTGCGCCGCGTCCCGGTCATCCGCCGCAAGGTCCAGGAGGTCCTCGAAGGTGCGGGCTTCGCGCCCAACAGCCACGACGGCCGCGACCTGCTGCAGATCCTGGAGACCTACCCGCGCGACGAGCTGTTCCAGACCCCGGTCGACCAGCTGCGCTCCATCGTCACGTCCGTCCTCTACCTCCAGGAGCGCCGCAGGCTGCGGCTGTACCTGCGCCAGGACGAGTACGGGCGCTACTACTCCGCCCTCGTCTACCTGCCGCGCGACCGCTTCACCACTGACGTACGGCTGCGCCTCACCGACATCCTGCTGGAGGAGCTGAGCGGCCGTCCGCCGGTCGACTTCACCGCCCTGCACACCGAATCGGTGCTGTCCAGGCTGCACTTCGTCATCCGCGTCCAGCCCGGCACCGAGCTCCCCGACCTCACCGACGCCGACAAGGACCGCATCGAGGCGCGGCTGGTCGAGGCCGCCCGTTCCTGGGCCGACGGCTTCGGCGAGGCGCTGAACGCCGAGTGCGGCGAGGAGCGCGCGGCCGAGCTGCTGCGCCGTTACGGCAACGCCTTCCCCGAGGGCTACAAGGCCGACCACTCGCCGCGCGCCGCCGTCGCCGACCTGGTCCGCCTGGAGCAGCTGGCCCGCTCCGGCAAGGACTTCGCGCTCTCCCTGTACGAGCCGGTCGGCGCCGCCCCCGGCGAGCGCCGCTTCAAGATCTACCGCGCCGGTGAGCAGGTCTCGCTGTCCGCCGTCCTGCCGGTGCTGCAGCGGCTCGGCTGCGAGGTCGTCGACGAGCGTCCGTACGAGCTGCGCTGCTCGGACCGTACGACCGCCTGGATCTACGACTTCGGCCTGCGCATGCCGCTGGCCACGGGCAACGGCGACTACCTCGCCGACGACGCCCGCGGGCGTTTCCAGGACGCGTTCGCCGCCGTGTGGACCGGCGAGGCGGAGAACGACGGCTTCAACTCCCTCGTCCTGGGCGCCGGCCTGAGCTGGCGGCAGGCGATGGTGCTGCGCGCATACGCCAAGTACCTGCGCCAGGCCGGTTCGACCTTCAGCCAGGACTACATGGAGGACACCCTCCGTACCAACGTCCACACCACCCGGCTGCTGGTCTCGCTCTTCGAGGCCAGGATGTCGCCGGGCCGCCAGCGCGCGGGCACCGAGCTGACCGACGGTCTGCTGGAGGAGCTGGACGGCGCGCTCGACCAGGTCGCGAGCCTGGACGAGGACCGGATCCTGCGCTCCTTCCTCACCGTGATCAAGGCGACGCTGCGGACCAACTTCTTCCAGAGCTCCGGCGAGGGCAGCGGGAACGGAGGCCAGGAAGCAGCGAGCGGCACCCAGCACAGCTATGTGTCGATGAAGTTCGACCCGCAGGCCATCCCGGATCTGCCGGCGCCCCGCCCGGCGTACGAGATCTGGGTCTACTCCCCGCGCGTCGAGGGTGTGCACCTGCGCTTCGGCAAGGTCGCGCGCGGTGGTCTGCGCTGGTCCGACCGGCGTGAGGACTTCCGTACGGAGATCCTGGGCCTGGTCAAGGCACAGATGGTCAAGAACACGGTGATCGTGCCGGTGGGTGCGAAGGGCGGCTTCGTCGCCAAGCAGCTCCCGGACCCGTCCGTGGACCGTGACGCCTGGCTCGCCGAGGGCATCGCCTGCTACAAGATCTTCATCTCCGCACTGCTCGACATCACCGACAACCTGGTCGCGGGTGAGGTCGTTCCGCCGGCCGATGTCGTACGCCACGACGAGGACGACACCTACCTCGTCGTCGCCGCCGACAAGGGCACCGCGTCCTTCTCCGACATCGCCAACGAGGTCGCGGTCGCGTACAACTTCTGGCTCGGGGACGCCTTCGCGTCGGGCGGCTCCGCCGGATACGACCACAAGGGCATGGGAATCACCGCCCGCGGTGCGTGGGAGTCCGTCAAGCGGCACTTCCGCGAGCTCGGCCACGACACCCAGACCCAGGACTTCACGGTTGTCGGCGTCGGCGACATGTCCGGTGACGTGTTCGGCAACGGCATGCTGCTCAGCGAGCACATCCGGCTCGTGGCGGCCTTCGACCACCGTCACATCTTCATCGACCCGAAGCCGGACGCAGCAGTCTCGTACGCCGAGCGCCGCCGCCTGTTCGAGCTGCCCCGTTCCTCCTGGGCCGACTACAACAAGGAGCTGCTGTCGGCGGGCGGTGGCATCTACCCCCGTACCGCCAAGTCGATCCCGGTCAACGCGCATATGCGTGAGGCCCTCGGCATCGAGGCCGGTATCGCCAAGATGACGCCCGCCGAGCTGATGCAGGCGATCTTCAAGGCGCCGGTGGACCTGCTGTGGAACGGCGGCATCGGTACGTATGTCAAGGCCCACACCGAGTCCAACGCCGACGTCGGCGACAAGGCCAACGACGCGATCCGCGTCAACGGCGAGGATCTGCGGGTCAAGGTGGTCGGCGAGGGCGGCAACCTGGGTCTGACCCACCTCGGCCGGATCGAGTTCGACCGCAACGGCGGCCACATCAACACCGACGCCATCGACAACAGCGCGGGCGTGGACACCTCCGACCACGAGGTGAACATCAAGATCCTGCTCAACGGCCTGGTGTCGGACGGCGATATGACCGTCAAGCAGCGCAACAAGCTGCTCGCCGAGATGACCGACGAGGTCGGCGCGCTGGTGCTGCGCAACAACTACGCGCAGAACACCGCCCTGTCGAACGCCGTCGCGCAGTCGCCGTCGCTGCTCCACGCCCACCAGCGCTTCATGCGGCGCCTCGAGCGGTCCGGGCATCTGGACCGGGCGCTGGAGTTCCTGCCGACCGACCGCCAGATCCGCGAACTGCTCAACGCGGGCAAGGGGCTCAGTCAGCCCGAATTGGCCGTCCTGCTCGCCTACACCAAGATCACGGTGGCGGACGAGCTGATCGGGACGGCCCTGCCGGACGACCCGTACCTGCGCCGGCTGCTGCACGCGTACTTCCCCAAGCCGCTGCGCGAGAAGTTCCCCGAGGCGGTCGACGGGCATGCGCTGCGCCGCGAGATCGTCACGACAGTGCTGGTCAACGACACGGTGAACACCGGTGGCTCGACCTTCCTGCACCGGCTGCGGGAGGAGACCGGGGCGTCGACCGAGGAAGTTGTGCGGGCGCAGACCGCGGCCCGCGAGATCTTTGGTCTGAACGCGGTGTGGGACGCCGTGGAGGACCTCGACAACCGGGTCGCGGCCGATGTCCAGACCCGCATCCGGCTGCACTCGCGGCGCCTCGTCGAGCGCGGTACGCGATGGCTGCTGGGCAACCGGCCGCAGCCGCTGGAGCTCGCCGGGACCATCGAGTTCTTCGCCGAGCGTGTGGAGCAGGTCTGGGCGGAGCTGCCGAAGATGCTGCGCGGCGCGGACCTGGAGTGGTACCAGGGCATCCTGGACGAGCTCAGCGACGCGGGCGTTCCCGAGGGCCTCGCCCTGCGGGTGGCCGGGTTCTCGTCCGCCTTCCCGACGCTCGACATCGTCGCGATCGCGGACCGTACGGAGAAGGAGCCGATGGCGGTCGCCGAGGTCTACTACGACCTCGCGGACCGGCTGCGGATCACCCAGCTGATGGACCGGATCATCGAGCTGCCGCGGGCCGACCGCTGGCAGTCCATGGCCCGTGCCTCCATCCGCGAGGACCTGTACGCCGCGCATGCCGCGCTGACGGCGGACGTGCTCTCCGTGGGGAACGGCACTTCGGCGCCAGAGGAGCGGTTCCAGGCGTGGGAGCAGAAGAACGCGGCGATCCTGGCCCGGGCGCGGACGACGCTGGAGGAGATCCAGGGCTCGGACACGTTCGATCTGGCGAATCTGTCGGTGGCGATGCGGACGATGCGGCAGCTGCTGCGTACGCACAGCTAGCGGTAGGCGCGTACGCACGGCCGGCGGTACGCATGGGCACCGGGGCAGCCCGGTAGCCGGTTCGCCCTCAGTCGCCGGACGGGCTCGATTGCGAGCCCGTCCGGCGATTGCGCGTCCTGCTCAGCCAGCCCGAGGACCTCGGGTCCTTCGCGGCGCGCTCGATGCGTGACACCGTCGCGGCCAGTGGCTTCGGCAGCCAGCCGCCGAAGATCCGTACGTCACGTCCCGCAGCCCGCCCGCACAGCTCGGCCACCTCGGCCGCGGCCGGCCGGTCCTCGGGCCGTGCGGCGAGGCAGGCCGCCAGTACCTCGTGCAGCGCCGCCGGATACACGCTCAGATCCGGGGGCTCGCGGTCGGTCCCGGCGATCCGGGTGGCGACGACGAGGCCGCCGCCCTCCCCGTACGGATGGCGCCCGGTGGCCGCCTCCGCGGCGACGAGCCCGAGCGTGAAGACATCGGAGGCGGGCGTGAGCCGCTTGCCGAGCGCATGCTCCGGAGACATGTACCTGGGCGTGCCGACCATCCGGCCGATGGTGGTCAGCGCGGCGGATCCCACGGCCCGTGCGATGCCGAAGTCCAGCAGCCAGGGCCCTTCCGCGGTGAGCAGCAGATTGGCCGGTTTGACGTCGCGGTGGATGACCCCGGCGGCGTGCACGGAGTCCAGCGCGTGCGCGGCGCAGGCGGTCAGCTGGAGGACACACGGCAGCGGCAGGGGTCCGTACTGCTGCAGTGCGTCGTCGAGCGGCAGGCCCGGTACGTAGCGGGTGGCGAGCCAGGGCCGGGCGGCCTCCGCGTCATGGTCGACGACGGGTACCAGGTGGTGGCCCTGGACCCGGCGGGCCGCCTCGACCTCGCGGGCGAAACGCTTCCGGAAGCTCTCGCTCTGCGCGTGTTCGCGGCGGATCAGCTTCAGTGCGACGGGTCGGCCGTCGGCGGTGCGGGAGAGAAAGACGGTGCCCATGCCGCCCTCGCCGATCCGCGCCTCGAGCACATACCCGGCGATCTCCCGCGGATCGTCCTCCCGCAGCGGCTCCGGCCCCCCGTTGCCCATGACGCGACCCCCTCGGCGTGCCCCTGCCCGGTGTCGGGCAGGGGAGCGGGAGCCTATCGCGGGGTCGTGCCGGTCGTGCCGGTCACTCCTGTTGTGGCGCTCTCGTCGGTCGCGATGGGCGCGCTGGTCGTGGCGCTCGTTTCTGTCGCGCTGGTGGTGCCGGTTGTGGTGGTGGTGACGGTGGTGCCGGTAGTGACGGTGGTGTCGGTGGTGTCGGTTGTGGCGTTCTTGGCGGTCGTGGCCGCCCACAGGCGCCAGCAGGACAACAGCGCGGCGGCGACCAGCAGTCCGTTGCGTACGACCATCAGCGTGTTGCCCAGTGCCGAGCCGTACATGACGTCCAGGTAGAAGGTCGGGAAGGCCACCGCCGTCACGGCGGTCGCGGCCAGCAGTACCCACGCCACCGGGCGCTGGGTGGTGAGCCGGGAGGTGAGACAGACCGCGGCCAGGCCGAGCAGCCAGACCAGATACTGCGGGCTGATCACCCTGCTGGTGACGGTGAACAGCAGGACGGCCGCGAGTGCGGCGTCGAACGGTGTCGCGGTGGTCCATCGCGACGCCCTGCCCCGCCAGAACATCAGCCAGCCGAAGGCGGCCGCGGTGAGCATCATGGACAGCTGGGCGATGGTCGCCACATGCACGCCGCTGAATTCCAGGGCGCCGTAGCGGGATTCGACCCAGATCGGCATGCCCGACGCCCGCATCAGTGACAGCACGGTGCCGCCCAGCGACTCGATCTGCACGCCCCTGGCGCCTTGTTGCTGCAGGAAGCCGAGGCTGTTGCGGAAGCCGAGGGCGAGTACGGCGAGCAGCGCGGCCGCGGCTGCCGCGGCGGACAGCCAGGCCTCCCGGCTGGTGCGCCCGCGCTCCATGCCCACCAGGGTGAGCAGCGGCCAGACCTTGATCATGGCGCCGAGTCCGGCGAACACCCCGCCCAGGCGCGGGCGGCGCCGGGAACTGAGCAGAGCCAGCACGGCAAGGGCCGTGACCTGGATGTCGAACCGTCCGTGCGGCACGTTCAGCAGCAGCGGCAGTCCGCCCGTCCACACCCAGGCCCCGGCGAGGCTCCCGCCCCGGCGGGCCAGGGCCAGGGTGACGATCGCGTCGGCGGCGAACGTGAGGACGAGGAACGCCTGGAAGTAGCCGAGGAAGGGCAGCACCGCGGGGAACAGGAACACCAGGCCGGCGCCCGGCGGGTACTGCCAGGTGACGTCGTTGACGGGGAAGGAGCCGTCGGTCAGCTGCTGGTACCAGCGCGGGTAGAGGAAGTTCACCTCGTCCGAGACGTTGCTGACGCCGATGCTGTCCTGGACGAGCAGATACAGCATGCCGAGCCGGGTCAGGGTCCAGACCGCGTAGAGAGCGATGTCCATTCTCCTCGCCGCGCGGGCGCGGGCGTCGGCTGTTCCGCCGGGGCCGCCGGGGCCGCCGGGGCCGCCGGGGCTGCCGGGACTTCCAGGGCTGCCGGGACTGACGTCCTCCGGGACGGGGGTGCTGCCGACGAGACCGGTCTGTTGCTGCGTCACAGAGGGGAAATTTAGTACCTTTTGTGGCTATTCACCGGCAGTGAACCGCTCGTACTCCGCCACGACTTCCTTCGCCGGTCCGTCCCTCCGCAGCGTCCCCGCCTCCAGCCAGAGGGCGCGGTCGCAGCTCTCGGTGACGGTGCTGTTGTTGTGGCTGACCAGGAAGACCGTGCCGGCCTCCGCCCTCAGCTCGTCGATGCGCCGCTGACTGCGCCGCCGGAAGCGGGCGTCGCCCGTGGACAGCGCCTCGTCGATCAGCAGTACGTCATGGCTCTTCGCGGCGGCGATCGAGAACCGCAGGCGGGCTCCCATGCCCGAGGAGTACGTGCGCATCGGCAACGATATGAAGTCGCCCTTGTCGTTGATCCCCGAGAAGTCGACGATGCCGTCGTAGCGTTCGCGGATCTGCTCGCGCGTCATGCCCATCGCGAGGCCGCCGAGGATGACATTGCGCTCGCCGGTCAGATCGGACATCAGCGCCGCGTTCACGCCGAGGAGTGAGGGCCGGCCCTGGGTGAACACCTTGCCCCGGGAGGGCGGCAGCAGGCCCGCGATGGCCTTGAGCAGGGTCGACTTCCCCGAGCCGTTGGAGCCGATCAGGCCGATCGCCTCGCCCTTGTACGCGGCGAAGCTGACTCCCTTGACGGCGTGCACCTCGCTGACACCGGGGGCGGCCCGGCGCGAGACGATCCGGCTGAGGGCGGAGGTGGCACTGCCCCCCTTGCCGGGCGCTGCTCGAGGTGGCATCGCACACTCTGCGCCACCCGGTGGCCTCGCAGGTGATCCCGGACCTCCTGGTCGAGGCGGCCCGCCACCCGGAGATCTCGGACGCGATCAAGGCGGCGCTGCTGGACCACCAGCAGGGCGTCGCGGCGCTGGTCGTACGGGAGGCGGTGGCCCGCGGCGAACTCCCGGAATCGACAGACCCCGACAGGGCGCTGGATGTGATCGTGGGCCCGCTGTACTGGCGGCTCGTGGTGGTACGGAGCGGGCTGCCGGAGGGGTACCTGGACGACCTGGCGGCATCGGCGGTGGCGGCGCTCCGGGCGTGACAGGGGCTGTGCCGCAGCTCGCCCCCGGCCCCCGGCCCCTCGTCCGTGCGTGAGTGCGTGAGTGCGTGAGTGCGTGGGCGGGACTGAAGCCCTTCAGCGCACCGGTACCCGCACCGGTACCCGCGCCAGGATCTCGCCCGTGTCCGGGCCGTACGCCACCACCACCGCCTCCCGCGGGACGCGCTGCACCGGGGTCAGCAGGAGCCAGCGCACTGCGTAGCGCGTGGCGATCCTCGCGCGATCAGGGGCGGGGGTCCGGGGCGAGAGATACAGGCCCACGTCCCGTGTACGTGCACGGCGGTCCGCCTCCGGGAGGGAGGGGTCCGGCCACTTCGGGGCGACCAGGTAAGGGCCGTAGGCCGGGAGGGTGCGGAGTGCGGCGTCCGCGTTCGTCAGGACCACCTCGCCCACCGCGATGTGCTCCGCCGCCCACAGGTATCGGGCCGGACGCGGGGGCTGTGCGAAGCCGATCGGGTCCAGGGAGCGGGGGACCACCGCCCCGGCCTGGACCGTGAAGAACCCGAGGCAGGCCGCCCCCGCGGCGAGCGGCGCCAGAAACCGGCGCGCCGCTCGCCAGTGGGGCCGGGGGCCGGGCGCGGACAGTTCCACGGCCAGGGCGATCTGCCCCGGGATCAGGGCGAATCCGATCAGGCGGCCGTACGTGTAGTGGCCGCCGAGACGGCCGTACGCCACCGCCAGCACCGCCGCCGCGCACATCAGCACCAGCGGGTCGCGCCGGTCGCGGCGCAGCCGCAGCCACAGAGCCGGCAGGCAGACCGCCGCCAGCCAGAGCTTTCCGGGCAGATTCTCGTACAGCCGCCGATGGATCCCGTCGACGAGCGTGTCGCCGACGAGCGAGAAGACGTCGAAGTACGGCCAGGACACGCCCACCGCGACCGCCGCCGCCCCCGTCAGCGCCCAACGCGCGGCCACCGCACGCCCCCACCCGCTCTGCCACCCCGCGACCAGAGCGGCCACACCGAGCAGCGCACCCGCCGACGAGATCGGGTGGATCAGCAGGACCAGCCCGAGAATCACCCCCAGCGCGGCATGCGTCCAGAGGCCCGCCCCTTCCCGCGCCGCGCGTCCCGTCCACGCCCACAGATGGAAGGCGACCCCGATCGCGAACGTGCTCGGATACGGCAGATTCCCGGTCATCGACATCAGCCCGAGATAGCCGCTCCACCACGCGGGCGCCGTCCCCCACAGCAGCACCATCGCGGCCAGTGCCAGTACGGGAGCCCACCGGCGCTCGGTGAACAGCCGGGTGAAGCGGCCGATGCCGGTGAGCAGCACCAGCAGATTGACCGGCCCGGAGAGTCTGACGACCAGCCACCCCGGCAGCGAGGTGGCCTGGGCGATCAGCCCCTGGACCACCGTGAAGGGGGAGTAGTACGGGCTGCCGGCGCCCGGCAGATCGGCCATCGGGTGCGTGGGGTGCAGCAGATCCGCCCGCAGCCGTTCGACGACCGCCGCGTGCTGCCCGAAGTCGCAGCAGATCGGTACGCGCCAGGCCGCCGCCGACATCACCACCCAGAAGAGCCCGCCGAGCAGGAAGTAGACGCCGGGCCGCCGGACTGCAGGGGGCGTGGCAGGAACGGAAACTGCAGGGGGCGTGGCAGGAACGGAAGAGGTGGGCACACCTCATCGCTTCCGTACGGGCGTGCCGCGCTCCCGCGCCGTCACCCGTACGGCTCAGCGGGCGGTGACCCTTGCCCGCCGTACGGGTTGTTCTCCCAGCAACCCGCGCTCAGCAACCCCGCGCTCTTGAATGGACGTGCTCACCATGCCGCTTCGGCTCAGCGTCGTCGTCCCCGTCTACAACGTGGAGGACTATCTCGAGGAGTGCCTGCGCTCGCTGGCCGACCAGACCCTGCGGGACCTGGAAGTCGTCATGGTGGACGACGGATCGACGGACGGCAGCGCGGCCATCGCCCGCCGCTTCGCCGCCGAGGACGACCGTTTCCGGCTCGTCCCGCAGGCCAACGCCGGACTCGGCGCCGCACGCAACACCGGCATCCGCGAAGCCCGCGGCGAGTTCCTGGCGTTCGTCGACAGTGACGACCTCGTGCCCTCCGACGCGTACGCCCGCATGGTGTCCTCGCTCGACGCCTCCGGCTCGGACCTCGCGACCGGCAATGTCTTCCGGCTGCGGGCGAACGGCAGGACCGGGCAGTCCCCGATGTTCCGCGAGCCGATGGCGACGTCCCGCACGGCCACCCACGTCACCCGGGACTGGTCGCTGCTCTACGACCGCATCGCCTGCAACAAGGTGTTCCGCAGGGCGTTCTGGGACCGGCACTCCTTCGCGTTCCCCGAAGGCGTCCTGTTCGAGGACATCCCGGTGATCCTGCCCGCGCATTTCCTTGCCGCCGCCGTCGACGTGCTGCACGAGACGGTCTACCTCTGGCGCGACCGGGACGGCTCGATCACCACCCGCCGGGCCCGCCCCAAGGCGGTGCAGGACCGCACCCGGTCGGTCACCAGCGCCAGCCGGTTCCTCGCGTCCGAGCCCAAGTGGGCCGAGGGCAGACGGCGTTACGACACCAGTGTGCTCAGCAGTGATCTGTGGCTGTTCATGGAGGCACTGCCGCAGGGGGATGCCGAGTACCACGAGGCCTTCCTCGACCAGGCCGGTGCCTTCGCCGAGAGCGTCGACCGGGCCGTCCTGGACGGACTTCCGCTGCATCTGCGCGTCAAGTGGCAGCTCGTACGTGAACGGCGGCTCACCGAACTCCTCGACCTGCTCTCCTTCGAGAAGAAGAACCGCGATGCCTTCCGCGTCCGCGGGGTGCGCAGGCTCCGCGCCGCCTACCCCGGCGTCGCCGCCCGCCTCCCGAGCCGCGTCACCGAACTGAACAAGGCCGACCTCCCCGTGATGTCGGACATCACCGAGGCGGCGTGGCGGGACGGCAAGCTGCACATCAAGGGGTACGCGTACGTCCGCAACCGCCCCGTCGGCAGGCTGCGGCGGCGCGCGCTCACCCTCGGCTGGCTGCGCTCCGGCCGCCGTCGCGTGCTCCCGCTCCGGCTGCGCACGGTCTTCATGCCCGAAGCCACCGCCGACTCCCGCCAAGGCATGCACTGCTACGACCGGGCGGGCTTCGAGACGGTTGTCGACCCGGCACGGCTGGGCGACTCTGCCACCTGGAGCCTGGAAGTCGGCATCCTGCGCGCCACCTCCCTGCGCCGCGGTCCGCTGCGGATGCTCGGCAATCCCGCGGCCCCTGCCGTCCATCATGTACGCGACGATCTGCGCATCGTGCCCGAGCTGTCCGGCAACAAGCTGCGGCTGAAGGCGGAGCGGGTCGCGGCCCTGCTGAGCGGCCACCGTCCCGTCGACGGCTGCGTACGGATCGACGGCACGGTCCTGTCCGGGGCGGCGCCCACGGCTCTGCGGCTGGAGAACCGGCACACCAAGGAGGTCCACGAGGTCCCCGCCGCCGTCACGGACTCCGGCTTCACCGCGGACGTGCCGCTCGACGTCTTCGTCCCCGACGGTGCGCCCCGCACCAGCCCCTGGGGCGTCCGGCTGGTCCGTGCCGACGGAAGCAGGGTCCCGATCGGAGTACGCACGGCCGTCGACCCCGGCCGCTACCCCCTCGACGATGCGGCGCGCGAACTCGTCGTCACCGCCGGCGCGTCCGGCAACCTCGTCCTGTCCGACCAGAGCGCCCGGCCGATCGTCGACGCCTTCGCCCTGACGCCCGCCGGCGAGCTCACGGTCGAGGGCAGCTTTCCGCAACACGTCTTCTGCGAGCCCGAGCTGGTGCTCCAGCACAGTGGCAGTCACGAAGAGGCGGTCTTCGACCCGATGCTGAAGGACGGCAGGTTCCGTGCCGTCCTCACCCCCGCCGCCGTCGAAGGCATCGGCGGAGAGCTGCCGCTGGCCGAGGGCCGCTGGTATCTCTTCCTCCGCGCGCGCGGCGAGAGCGACACGGAGTGTTACAAGCCGGTGCGCCTGGCCCCCGCCGAGCACGCCGCCGTACCCGCCGTACAGCGCGTGCACGGACGGGACTTCGTCCTGAACCGCCGCTTCCACGACCAGCTGGTGCTGGAGTCCGGGTCGGCGCTGGCCGCGGGCGAGCGCGGCGGGCCCCACGAGAGGAGGATGCGCCGGCGGTACGCGTCCCTGCGCGGCGGCCCCCGCCGCGACACCGTTCTCTTCTCCAGTTTCGACGGCCGCCAGTACTCCGACTCCCCGCGCGCCGTCCACGAGGAACTGCTGCGCCGCGAGAGCGGGTTCGCGTGTCTGTGGGTCGTACGCGACCAGCAGGCGGCCCTGCCCGCAGGGGCACGCGCGGTGGAGTACGGCGGCAACGAGTGGCACGAGGCGCTGGCGACCTCGCGGGCGGTGGTGACGAACACGCAGCTGCCCCAGTGGTTCGAGCGCGGCCGCGACCAGTTCGTCGTGCAGACCTGGCACGGCACACCGCTCAAGCGCATCGGCCGCGATCTGCTGGGGACCTCGCAGGCCAACCGCCCCTACATCGAGTCGCTGCCGCAGCGCGCCGGGCAGTGGAACCTGCTCGTCTCGCCCAACCGCTTCTCCACCCCCATCCTGCGCCGCGCCTTCGGCTACGAGGGCGAGGTCATCGAATCCGGCTATCCGCGCAACGCCCTGCTGCACGCGGAGGACCGGCACAAGGTCGCCGCGAGCGTCCGCGAGCGCCTGGACATCCCCGAGGGCAAGAAGGTCGTGCTGTACGCCCCGACCTGGCGCGAGGACCGGCCCAAGGGCTCCGGCTACGCCCTCGACCTCCGGCTCGACCTCACCGCGGCCCGGGCGGCGCTCGGCGACAGCCATGTCCTGCTGGTCCGCCGCCACTACCTGGTCACCGACCGGCTGCCGGAGACCGGCGGCTTCGTCCGTGACGTCTCGCGCTACCCGGACGTGGCCGAGCTGATGCTGGTGAGCGACGCACTCGTCACCGACTACTCCTCGCTGATGTTCGACTTCGCGCAGACCGGCCGCCCGATGCTGTTCCACACGTACGACCTGGAGCACTACCGGGACACCCTGCGCGGCTTCTACTTCGACTTCGAGAACCGGGCGCCGGGGCCGCTCCTGCCCGGCAGTCCGGAGCTGATCGAGGCGCTGCGGGACCCGGCGGCCGCCACCGCCGGACATGCGCGGGCGTACGACGCGTTCCGCGAGGTGTTCTGCGATCTCGACGACGCGGGGGCGGCCGCCGCGGTGGCCGACCGGGTGCTGCGGGAACTCACCGGCCGGTAGGCACGACGACGCCCGCGGGTGCTTCACCCGCGGGCGCTGCCGTACGCGTCGTCGGTCAGCCCGAGATCTGCACCCTGCTGTGGTCGCCGAGCACCAGCCGGTGCGCGGCCGGGATGTTCGGCGCCGGGGTGATCTCGACATCCCGGCCGATCAGCGAGGCCTCCACCCGGCCCACCCCCTCCAGGGACGAGCCGCTCAGGACGATGGAGTACTCGATCTCGCTGTCCGTGACCCGGCAGTTCTCGGCGATCGAAGTGGAAGGCCCGATGTACGAGCGCTCCACGACCGTGCCGGGGCCGATGACGGCGGGACCCATGATGCGCGAGGCGCGGACCGTGGCGCCCGGCCCGATCCGTACCCGGCCGATGATCTCCGTGAGGTCGTCCACGCTGCCCTCGTGCTTCGGGGTGAGCCGCTCCAGGACCGACCGGTTGACCTCCAGCATGTCGGCGACGTTGCCGGTGTCCTTCCAGTACCCGTCGATGATCGTGGAGGCCACCCGCCGGTCGCCGTCGATGAGCCACTGCAGCGCGTGGGTGATCTCCAGCTCGCCGCGGGCGGAGGGGGAGATGGAGCGCACCGCCTCGTGCACGGCGGGGGTGAAGAGGTACACGCCCACCAGCGCGAGGTCGCTGCGCGGCTGCGACGGTTTCTCCTCCAGACGCACCACCTGCCCCTCGTCGTCGAGCTCGGCCACGCCGAACGAGCGGGGATCGGGCACCTTCGTGAGCAGAATCTGCGCGTCCGGCCGCTGCTCGCGGAACTCCTCGACGAGCGCGGTGATGCCGCCGACGATGAAGTTGTCGCCCAGGTACATCACAAAGTCCTGGTCGCCGAGGAAGTCCCGTGAGATCAGCACCGCATGGGCGAGCCCCAGCGGCACCTCCTGCCGGATGTAGCTGACGTCGATGCCGAACCGCGAACCGTCGCCGACCGCCGCGCGGATCTCCTGCGCCGTGTCTCCCACGACAATGCCGACCTCGGTGATGCCGGCCGCGGCGATCGACTCGAGGCCGTAGAAGAGCACCGGCTTGTTGGCCACCGGAACGAGTTGCTTGGCCGAGGTGTGCGTGATCGGCCGCAGTCGGGTTCCGGCGCCACCGGAGAGTACAAGTGCTTTCACTGGCCTGGCCTGCCTGCCCGTTGACGTGCTGGATGGATGAGGGAAAACGATAGAAGGGACGGGTAGTGAACGAGGGCTGAAGCGTGCGGATTACGGGACGCCGTGGACCGTACGGGTGATTCACCGCGCCGGGCCGTTGCCTAAGATCGCAGCGCAGTGAACTGTGCGGCATGTAAGTGTGTTTATCGGTGCGCGATGTTGACGCGATGCATTGCTACGTTCGGCGGCCATGGACATGCGAATGCGAATGGCAGCGGGAAATCTGGACACGCGAAGAGCGCGAGCGGTCGTCATTTCCGTGTCGGCAGTCGCCTTTGTGTCGAAGATGATTCTCGCCGCCCACTCGCGCGGCCCCGCCGATGTCCGGTTCTTCGACGCGTTCGCCCACGCGATCGGCCAGGTCGGACCGCTTCGCATCTACGAACACCCGATGCCGCGGCTGCCGGTCTACAACCACCCCCCGCTCGCGAGCTGGATGCTGCTGGGGATGGATGAACTCAAGCAGTTGGGAATGTCCTTCGGGACACTGATCCGTACGCCCGCCTGCCTCGCGGATTTCGTCTCCGCTCTCCTCATTTTCGAAATCCTGCGCCGGCGCCGTTCGACCGGCATGGCGATGGCCTGTTCGATCGGCTGTGCGCTGAGCCCCGTTCTGTTCGCGACCTCCGGTTATCACGGGAATACCGACTCGGTCGCCATCATGTTCGTGATCGCCGCTGCCTATCTCCTCGTCGACCGTAAGAGCCCGCTCGCCGCCGGTCTCGCCGCGGCCCTTTCCATCAGCGTCAAATTCATTCCGATCGTCGCGATCCCTGCCCTGCTCGTGGCCGCCGCACGGGCCGGCCGGCCGGTGCTGAACCGCTTCTGCGCGGGCCTGGGCGCCCTACTCCTCCTGATCTGGGGTCCGGTGCTCGCCACCGTGCCCGGCCCCCTCAGGGAGAAGGTCCTGGAGTACGAGGGCGGGCGGGCCAGGCTCTGGGGGTTCGTCAGATTCGCTGATCTGCTGGGGATGTCCGACGGGTTCATCGCCACGATCCACGGCGACGGCCATTTTGTGTTCGTCCTGCTCTGCGCCGTGGCCGGCATCTGGCTCGCCTGGGTGCGCCCCGCGCATCCCGCGTCCGCGGTCGCCCTCTCGATGACGCTCCTGCTGCTGCTCAGCACCGCGTCGGCCGTCCAGTACCTGGCCTGGCCCGTCGTCGGGCTCTTCGTCTTCGGGCTGTGGGAAGGGGTGAGCTTCGGCGTCGTCGTCGGCGTAGTGACCGTCGCCGTCTACTCCGGCGCCAGCGCGGTCCGGTGGAACGCCACCGCACTGACGTTCGCCGCCGCGGGCTGGCTGATTCTCGCGGCCGGCATCGCGACCGGCGTGCGCAGAGTCCTCGCCGCGCCTCCGGTCTCCCCGGCGCGCACCCCGCTCCCCGTCGTACAGCCGCGTGCAGAGAAACCGTCCGCGCCCGCCTCCACTGTCAACTGACCGTATTCAACGGAGAGTAGAGAAGCCCTCGTGAAGGACAGCCCGAGCCCCAGGATCGGCATCCTGGTAGTGGCGTACAACGCCGAGTCGACGCTGGAGAAGACGCTCGACCGCATTCCGAAGGACTTCCGGTCGCGCATCGCCGAGGTCCTGATCCTCGACGACGCGAGTCATGACGCGACGTTCACCGCGGGCTGCCGCTGGTCCCAGGTGGAGGGTATGCCGCCCACCGTCGTGATGCGGCACACCAAGAACCTGGGCTACGGCGGCAACCAGAAAGCGGGGTACGCGCTCGCCGCGGAGCGAGGGCTGGACATCGTGGTGCTGCTGCACGGCGACGGACAGTACGCCCCCGAGCTGCTGCCCGAGATGGTCGCACCCATCGAACGCGGCGAGTGCGAGGCCGTGTTCGGCTCGCGGATGATGAAGTCCGGCAGTGCGCTGGGCGGCGGCATGCCCTTCTACAAGTGGCTCGGCAACCGCATCCTCACCCGCCTCGAGAACGGCCTCCTCGGCTCCCGGCTCACCGAGTTCCACTCCGGCTACCGCGCCTACAGCATGGCCGCGCTGCGCGAGCTGCCCATCGACCGGAACACCGACGCCTTCGACTTCGACACCCAGATCATCGTGCAGCTCATCAACGCCGGGATGCGGATCAAGGAGATCCCCATCCCGACGTACTACGGCGACGAGATCTGTTACGTCAACGGCATGCGCTACGCCAAGGACGTCGTCAAGGACGTCGTCGAGTACCGCCTCGCGCTCAAGGGCTTCGGCACCTGCGCCTGGATCCCCAAGCCCGTCGAGTACGCCTTCAAGGAGGGCGACGGCTCCTCGCACTCCGCCATCCTCGGCCTGATGCGGAGCCTCCCGCCCGGCCGTGTCCTCGACGTCGGCTGCTCCGGCGGCCTGTTCGCCCAGCGCCTCGAAGACCTCGGCCACACCGTCACCGGCGTGGACTACGTGGAGGTCGACGGCGTACGGGAGCACTGCTCGCGGTTCGTCCTGGCCAATCTGGAGGAGGGGCTGCCGCACGACATCGGCGCCGACTACGACTATGTGATTGCCGGAGACGTCATCGAACACCTCTCGCGCCCCGAGCAGGTCCTGGGGGAGCTCCGCGAGGTACTGCGCCCCGGCGGCAGGGTCCTGCTGTCCGTACCGAACTTCGGCCACTGGTACTCACGGCTGCGCGTCGCCCTCGGCGTCTTCGACTACGACCGGCGCGGCATCCTCGACGAGACGCATCTGCGCTTCTTCAGCCGCGCCAGTCTGCGCCGTACGGTGCGCTCCGCCGGCTACGACCTGCTGAAGGTCACCGCGACCGGAGCACCCTTCTGGTCCGTGCTCGGCGGCGGGCCCGTCGCCGCAGCGCTGGGCGGGATCTCCAAGCTCCTGACCCGAATGCGGCCGACTGTCTTCGGCTATCAGTACGTCGCAGTGCTCACCCCGCATGCGGCACGGACGATCATCGCTGGGGAGCACGTCGATGTCCAAGACATTCTCAACCACCAGTACGTCCCCGCGGACCTCATCGGACGAGTGGGCGCCGGAACCTGAGATCAAGCCCGAACTCCCCACCAGGAGGCGTATCTTGACGCTGCCCAGTCTGATGCTGCTGCTCTTCGCGGTCCTGTCGTCGGCGGCGGGCCAGATCATGTTGAAGCACGGCATGCGGTCCGCGGCCACCGCCGCGGAACACAGCGACGGATCGATCGCGATGCGGGCCGCGACCACCCCCTGGGTCGTCCTCGGGCTCGCCGTCTTCGCGATCTCCGCGGTGGCCTGGATGGCGACCCTCGCCCAGGTGCCGCTCAACATCGCCTACCCCGTCAACGCTCTCGGGTACCTGCTGATCGTGCTGGCGTCCTCGACGGTTCTGCACGAGCGGACCTCCATGTGGACCTGGGGCGGCTCGCTGATGGTGGTGGCCGGCCTGGTCACCGTGATGGCGGGCCAACAGGGCTGAACAGCCGGGCAGTTGGGCAGCGCACATCCGGGCGGACTTCTTCGAGGCGAAGTCCGCCCGGACGCGTGCGGTGGCCGGATCAGGCCAGGTGCGGGGCGGGCTGCGGGGCGGGCTGCGGGGCGTCGTCCGGGGCCGAGCCGGCATCCGCCTGGCGCGGTACGGCGACGGGGCTGCGCTCGTCCGGCGGCACCACCGGGAGCATCGTGCTCTCGCCGAGCAGCACATGGCGCACGACCCGCTCGGCGGCCCGGCCGTCGTCGAAGGCACAGAACCGGGAGCGGAAGGCGGCCCGCAGCTCGCGGTTGTCCGCACTGTTCCAGGTGCCGTCCGAGAAGACCCGTACGAGATCGTCCGTCGTACGCGTCACGGCGCCCGGGGTGTCGCCGGGCGCGCCCGAGAGCAGATCGAAGCAGACGCCGCGCACCGCCCGGTAGGTCTCCCAGTCGGGGGCGTGCACCACGATGGGCCGGTCGAGGTTGGCGTAGTCGAACATCACGGACGAGTAGTCGGTGATCAGGGCGTCCGCGGCCAGGCACAGCTCCTCGGTGCTCGGATGACCGGAGACGTCGATGAGGCCGGGGAGTGAGGCGCGCGCACCGAGCCCGCTGCCGTCGTGGAAGTAGTGCGACCGGATCAGGAGCACGGTGTCCTCGCCCAGTTCCCGGCTGAGCCGCTCCAGGTCGATTCGGCAGGTGAAGGTCCGCTCGTAGTCGCGGAAGGTCGGGGCGTACAGAACCGCGCGCTGCCCCGGGCGGATGCCGAGTCCGGTGCGGATCGCCCTGATCTCGTCCGGTGTCGCGGTGGTGAAGACGTCATTGCGCGGATAACCCGTCTCCAGGTGCCGTGCGGCACTCGGATAGGCCCGCGACCAGACCTCCGTGGAATGCGGATTGGACGACAGGCTCACATCCCAGCGGTCGACCCGGTGCAGCAGATCCTTGAAGTTGAGCCCCTGCGCCGCCGCGGGGTACTGGTACTGGCCCACCCCCATCACCTTCAGCGGTGTGCCGTGGTGCGTCATCACATGGACCTGGCCGCGCCGTTTGACCACCTGGTTGGGGAAGTTCACATTGCTGATGAAGTACGTGGCCCGGGCCATCACCGCCCAGTAGCGGCGGGATCCCGGCAGGACGTGGTCGATGCCGGGCGGCAGCTCGGCCGCCGCCTTCGGCGACACCACCCAGACCCCGCGGATGCCGGGCGCCAGCTCGGCCGCCTTGCGGTGGATCGCCGCGGGATTGCAGCTCACACCGCGGTTCCAGTAAGCGGTGTAGACGGCGAGCCTGCGGTCGAGGGGCCGCAGCCGCTGGAGCCGGTAGTAGAGCGGGGAGAGCCTGCGCGCCGCCCGCTCGCGGCCCGCGAGGACGGCTGCCAGCAGGCCGCGCCGGGTGGCCAGTACGGCATCGAGGCCCGCGAGCGCGGCCCCCCGGCCGCGGGACAGCAGCCCCAGCCGGATACCCGCCCTGCCACCGGGCGTGCGATGGCCCTGCGGGCGCTGGTCGCGGTGGAAGTCGGCCACCGCGCGCACATAGCGGCGCCGGCGCCGGGACACCTTGGCGTACAGCTCCAGCAGCTGCTTGGAGGCCAGGGTGAAGAGCGGGGCGTGTACGCCGGCGAAGCGCGGTGAGGTCCGCAGGGCCCCGAAGAGCTCGCTGAACTGCTCGACGACATCGGCGGGGGAGACGTCCTCCTCCGGCTCGACGAGCTCCGGGAGCTGGCGCATCTGGCGGTGCTCCACACAGGGGACGGGCAGCGCGGCGATCGACCCGGCCCGGGCGAGCGTGCCCAGGGCGTACATCTGGTCGCCGTACTGGCCGGGCGCGAAGGACACCTGCCCGGCGAGGTGGAAGTCGCGGCGCACGGCACGGTTCCAGCAGACGGCGGCGACCCCGAGCAGTTCGGGACGGTCCGCAAGGGTGCACACCTCCCCGTCGCCGAACTCGGTCAGCAGCTGGAGGGAGTGCGTGGGCTGCGGAATACCGCGGAAGGGCGTACGCAGATGCCCGTAGAGCAGCACGTCCGGGTCCTTGGCGTCGGCCAGCCGGTCGGCGATGCGCTGCAGGGCACCGGGCAGCAGGACATAGGTGCCCTCCAGGAACAGCAGATAGTCGCCCGTGGCCCGCTCCGCACCGGCCGTGCGGCGGCTGTCGGAGCCCGCGGGGTCCGCCAGATGGACGGCGCGGACGCGGGCATCGCCGGCGGCGATCTCGTCGAGCAACTGCCCCGAGCCGTCCGGCGATCCGTCGGCGACCCCGATGACCTCGAGGTCGGTGAAGGACTGTGAGAGCACCGATTCCAGGCACTCGCGCAGGCTCCCGCGCACACGACGGACAGGGACGATGATGCTGAGGCGGGGCATAGGCACTCTTTCTCGCGCTCCTTCTCTCTGGCTCGGCCTGACCGGGGTTCAGGCGTGGTGGACCGGGACGCGTCCAGCCGGGATCTGCGGGGCCTCCGGCTGGTGCGGGATGTGTACGGCGGCGGCCGGCGCCGGGGTGCGCTCCTGCGACGGGAGGAAGGCCGGCAGTCCCGCCGTCTCGTTCAGGAAGACCCGGCGCACCACGCGCTCGGCCGCCTGCCCGTCGTCGTACAGACAGAACTGCTTGCGGAACGCCGCCCGCAGCTGGGCGGAGCGGGAGCCGCGCCAGTGGCCGGAGGTGAAGACGTCGATCAGCTCGTCCTCGGTGGCGGCGACCGCGCCCGGCGGGAAGTCGCGCACGTCGAAGTAGGTGCCGCGCGCTGCCTCGTACGCCTCCCAGTCGTCGGTGTGGACGACGATCGGCCGGTCGAGGTTGGCGTAGTCGAACATCAGGGACGAGTAGTCGGTGAGGAGCGCGTCCGAGGCGAGGCAGAGGGACTCGACCGAGTGGTGGCCGGAGACGTCCACGATGCGGGGCAGGGCCTCGCCGGTCAGGGGTGTGTCACTGAAGTAGTGGGCGCGGGTGAGCAGGACGAAGCGGGGGCCGAGCGCCGCGGCGAGCCGTTCCAGGTCGAGGCCGGCGCGCTGGGTGCGGCGGTAGTCGCGGTGGGTGGGTGCGTACAGGACGGCGACGCTGCCCTCGGGGATGGAGAGCGAGGCGCGCAGCCGGGCGACGTCCTCGGTGGTGGCGCGCTGGAAAACGTCGTTGCGCGGATATCCGTACTCGAGCGTGGTGCACGCCGACGGGTAGACCCTTTCCCACACCAGGGTGGAGTGGCGGTTGGCGGAGAGGGAGTAGTCCCACTTGTCGGCGTTGGCCAGCAGCTGGGCGAAGTCCATGGAGCCGCCGGCCGCGGGGTGCTCCTGGAGGTCGAGACCCATGGTCTTGAGCGGGGTGCCGTGGTGCGTCTGGAGCATGATCTGGCCGGGCCGCTTGACCAGTCTGCGGTCGAAGTTGACGTTGTTGACCAGGTATCCGGCGCGGGCGAGTGCCGTCCAGTAGCCGAAGGTGCCGGGGTGCAGCCGGCGGGTGGCGGCGGGGACGGTGTGGTGGTGCGCGGCGTCGGAGATCCAGGCGGTGCGGATGTGCGGGGCGAGTTCGCGGACCTTCGCCTCGATCGCGGCCGGGTTGCAGGAGTAGCCGCGGTTCCAGTACGCCGAGAAGACCGCGAGGTTCTTGCGGACAGGGAGACGCAGCTGGATGCGGTAGTGCAGCCGCAGAGCCCCGGCACGCAGCACCCGCAGGCCCGCCCCGGCGGTCCGGCGGGCCCGGGCGCGCAGCAGATCGGTGCTCCACAGGGCACGGTAGGTGCGGTGGCAGCCGAGCCGGATCAGCGAGTGCCGCAGCCGGGCGCGCAGGCCGGGGGCGGCGCCGGGGGCGCGGTAGCGGCGGCAGTGGGCACGGGCGCGGCGGAAGAACTCGGCGCGGCTGCCGCGCGGCAGCCGGCCCCTGGTGGTGGCCAGCGTCGAGAAGTGGTCGATCATCCGGCGGAAGAGGACGGGCTTCCAGTGCGCGAGCGCGGGCCGGTCGGCGAGAAAGGCGAACACCCGGTCGTACTGGTCGAAGATGTCGAAGTGCTTGCGGCTGGTGGTGGCGAGGATGTTGCCGCCCTGGCGGCGCTGGCGGTAGTGCACGCACACCCGGTCCAGGGTGGTGATGGAGGAGGCCGCCAGCAGGGCCGGATAGGTCCAGGGGGTGTCCTCGTAGTAGCCGGGCGGGAAGGCGAAGCCCTCGCGTTCGATGAACTCCCGCTTGTACGCCTTGTTCCAGACCACCATGAGCAGCTTCAGCAGGCCGGGGCGGTCGGTGAGCCGAAAGGCCGGGGGACCCTGTTCGGTGAGCTGGGCGGCGAACTGGTTGGGTACGACCTCGCCCGTCCAGTACGTGCGGGCGTAGTCGTAGACCAGGACGTCGGGGGTGTCCGTCTCCTTGAGCCGGTCGGCCATGGCCCGCAGCGCGCCGGGAACCAGGGTGTCGTCGCCGTCCAGGAAGATCACGTAGTCGCCGCTCGCGCGCGCGAGACCGGCGTTGCGTGCCGGGCCCAGACCCGCGTTCTCGGGGAGATGAACGGCTTGGACGCGCTGGTCGCGGGCCGCGACCTCGTCGATGATCGAACCGCAGGCGTCCGGTGAACAGTCGTCGACGGCGATCAGTTCGAGATCGTCGTACGTCTGGGTCAGCACCGAATCCAGGCATTCATGCAAGTACGCCTGGACCTTGAACGCGGGCACGATGACGCTGAACCGGGGCACGGCACATCCATGGGTCGGCGCGGGCAGATGGCCCGAGAACGTCCAATGGGGTGACCTGGTTACGCCGCCCGTGGCATACGGGGGACAAACGACGGAAGACGGCCCGGTTGCGGGGTAACCGGGCCGTCCTCCCCAAGGTGACTCAGCTGTACGTCACTTGACGGCTCCCGCCATGACTCCGGTGACGAACTGGCGCTGGAAGGCGAAGAAGACGGCGAGCGGGATCACCATCGAGACGAAGGCGCCGGGCGCCAGCACATCGATGTTGTTGCCGAACTGCCTTACCTGGCGCTGGAGTGCGACCGTGATCGGTGCGCTCTCGGAGTCCGCGAAGATCAGCGCGACGAGCATGTCGTTCCAGACCCAGAGGAACTGGAAGATGCCCAGCGAGGCGATCGCCGGGCCGCCCAAGGGCATCACGACCCGCGTGAACAGCCGTATCTCGCCCGCCCCGTCGAGCCGCGCGGCTTCCAGCAGCTCCCGCGGGATCTCCGCGAAGAAGTTCCGCAGCAGGAAGATCGCGAAGGGGAGACCGAAGGCGACATGGAAGAGGACCACGCCGATCGTCGTCTCGAAGATGCCGATCTGGCCGAACAGCTTGGAGACGGGCACGAGTGCGACCTGGACCGGGACCACCAGCAGGCCGACGACCGCCATGAACCACCAGTCGCGGCCGGGGAACTCCATCCAGGCGAAGGCGTATCCGGCGAACGCGCCGATCACCACCACCAGCACGGTGGCCGGGACGGTGATCATCACGGTGGAGAACAGGGAGTCGGTGATCGCCTCGTTCTCCAGAAGGCGCTGGTAGTTGTCGGTGGTGAGCTGGGCGGGGGCGGTGAACACCTTCCACCAGCCGCTCTCGCCGATGTCGCTGGAGCCGCGGAGCGAGGAGAGCAGCAGCCCGAGAGTCGGCATCAGCCAGAACAGTCCGACCAGAACGAGAAAGACGCGCATCACGCCACCACTGGCGCGGGTGGCGATACGTGCGGGGAGGGACTGCTTCGCCTTCACCACACCGTCGGTCGTGGTCATCGGCGGGCCTCCCTTCGCATCCGGCGGATGTTGAGGAACATCACCGGGAGCACCAGCAGCAGCAGGAGTACGGCGATGGCGCTGCCCACTCCGAGGTCGGCGTCCGTGCCGAACGAGGAGCGGTAGAGCTGGAGCGCCAGGACGTTGGCGTCGTCGTAGGACGAGCCCGGCGCGATGATGAAGACCAGGTCGAAGATCTTCAGCACATTGATCATGAGGGTGACCAGGACCACCGCCAGGACGGGCGCCAGGAGCGGGACCGTGATCTTGCGGAAGACCTGCCACTCGTTCGCGCCGTCCACCCGTGCGGCTTCGAGGAGTTCACGCGGCACGCTCGCCAGGCCCGCGGCGATCAGCACCATCGCGAAGCCCGCCCACATCCATACGTAACTGCCGATGATCGCCGGGGTGACGAGGGAGGGGCCCAGCCAGTTGACGCCGTTGTACGGCTCGCGGAAGTTGTCGGCGGGCAGCCGGAGCCGGGCGCCCTCCGCGGATGCCGGCAGCGTGAACCTGCCGTCCGCTCCGGCGCGTGCGGAGGCGACGACCTTGCCGTCCTTGACCGCCTCCACCTCGATGCCCTTGAGGCCGAGCTCCTTGGCGTCGATGGAGTTGGGCCTGCCGCCACCGCCCTTGGTGAAGTCCAGCCAGGCGGTGCCGGTGATCTTCCCGTCCTCCGGCTGCGCCGCCTTCGCGGGCCCGGCGTCGGACGGCATCTTCGCGGGCGCCACACCGACCAGCGGGAGCTGGACCCGCGCGCCCGCGGTGACCGGTTCCTTGGTGATGAAGGACCCGCCGCCCCCGGCCTTCAGCGGATGCACGGGCAGGGGGTGCGCCTTGGGAAAGCCGGCCGACTCGGCGAAGGTGTCGTGGACGCCCACCCACACCGCGTTGGCGACGCCGCGCTCCGGGTCCTGCTCGTACACCAGCCGGAAGATGATGCCCGCGGCGAGCATCGAGATCGCCATCGGCATGAAGACGAGCAGCTTGAACGCCGTGCCCCAGCGGACCCGTTCGGTCAGCACGGCGAAGATCAGGCCGAGGGCCGTCGAGACGGTCGGCGCGACCACCACCCAGACCGCGTTGTTCTTGACGGCGGTCAGGATGGTGGCCTCGGTGAATATCTCCTTGTAGTTGTCGAGTCCGGCGAAGCCGCTGCCCGCCTGGTCGAAGAAGGACCGGTAGAGCGAGTACCCGATGGGGTAGACCACGAGCGCGCCCAGCAGCACCAGCGCGGGCAGCAGAAAGCCGGCCGCGATGCTTTTACGTGTGCCTGTCACGCTCTTGCGCTTGCCGGCGGGGGGCTTCGGACCTGCCGAGCCCCCCGCTGTCGCTGCGGGGGTCACCGCGTCAGCTCTTGTACGCCTTGGCCGCGTCCGACTCCAGCTTCTGCTGGGCCCCGGCGACGTCCTTGGGGTTCTTCAGGAAGTCCTGGAGAGCCTTCCACTCGCCCTTGCCGGGCGTACCGCCGAACGACTGCGGCATCTGGTCCGACATGTCGAAGCGGAAGTCGTCGCCCGCCGCGATCAGCGCCTTGGCGATGTCGCGCTGGACGTCGTTGGGGTACGCGGACAGGTCCAGTGACTTGTTCGGAGAGATGAACCCGCCCGACGCGGCCGAGATTCTGGCGGCGTCCGGGGAGGCGAGGAAGGTCAGCAGCGCCTGTGCGCCCTTGGAGTCCTTCAGGGCAACGGCCGCGTCTCCGCCCGTCACCACCGGCGGCTCGGCGCCGACCGCGGGGAACGGGAACACCTTCGCGTCGGTGCCGATCCCGGCCTCGGTCTGGGCGATGTTGACCGTGACGAAGTCGCCCTCGAAGACCATCGCGCCCTTGGGCTGGTCGCCGCCGCTGAAGGTCTGGGTGACCGACGCGGGGAACTCGGTCTGGAGCGCGCCGTCCGCGCCGCCCGCGATGAGAGCCGGCTTGCCGAAGAGCTGGCCGAGCGTGGTCAGCGCGGCCTTCACGGACGGGTCGGTCCACTTGATCTTGTGCTGGGCCAGCTGGTCGTACTTCTCCGGGCCCGCCTGGGAGAGATAGATGTTCTCGAACCAGTCGGTGAGCGTCCAGCCGTCCGCACCGGCGACCGAGACCGGGGTGACGCCGGACGCGGAGATCGTCTCCGCCGTCGACAGGAAGTCCTTCCAGGTCTTCGGCTCCTGCGCCCCGGCGTTCTGGAAGGCGGCGTTGTTGTACCAGATCAGGGACTTGTTCGCGGCCTTGTAGTACACGCCGTACTGCGTGCCGTCCACGGCGCCGAGCTTCTGCCAGCCCATGGAGTAGTTCTTCGCCAGCTCCGCCTTGGCCTCGGCTCCGACGGGCTTGGCCCACTTGCGCTCCACGGCCTGCTGGATCGCCCCGACCTGCGGCAGCATCGCCACGTCCGGCGGGCTGCCGCCCGCGATCTTCGTACCGAGGAAGTTGACGATGGGGTCCTGCGCGGGGACGAAGGTGACCGTGGCCCCGGTGCGCTTCTCGAACTCCTTGAGGACCTTGGTGAAGTTCTCCTGCTCGGGGCCGCTCCAGACGGCGGCGACCTCGATCTTCTCGCCGTCCAGCTTGGGCAGTTGGACCGACGCCGCGGAATCCTTGCCCTTGCTCTCGGCGTCGTCCGGATTGTCGTTGTCCTTGTCGCCGCCGCAGCCGACGAGGGCTAAGGCGCCGATGGCGGCGAACACCACTGCGGCCCTGCCCGTACGAAGAGTTGTGCGCATCACTGCCCCGTCTCTCCCGTGCGCGTACCGTGCCTTGTCCTGTTGCTGTGCCCTGTGTCCTGTGTCCTGTGCCCTGTGCCTTGTCCCGTGACCGACAGGTGTACGCCCGGTACCCAGGTGTCGCAATACCGCACCAGGCGTCAATCGGCCTTTCGTGATGGCCTTGTGACGTGATGTCCTGTCAAATGGTGCAACTGGGCCGCGAGTCAGGGGTGGGCGGGAGTGAGCGGCGGCAGCGGCGCGGCGTCCACCGACCGGGCAGCTCGCTCCAGCGCGCTGGCCAACAGCGCCAAGTCCGTTGGCCCATTGCCCAGTTCGCGAACGGGGCGACGGGTGGGCGGATCGCCCATCCGCTCCCACTCGAGCAGGACCACAGTGGGACGCAAGGTCGCCGTACGCGGAATGCGTCCGGTCACCCGGCCGCCCTGGAACGGGGTCACCCGGCCGTCCGGATGCCCGAGCCTGCCCCGCCCCGGTGCCGGATCGTCCGGGCCGGGAGAGGCGGGCGGCGCGTCCAGCACGACCCGCAGCCGGGCCGAGTGGGCCAGCTCCGTGTCGGCCGTGCGGTCGGGGCGCGCGGAGGTCGCCACGAGATGGACGCCGAGCCGCTCGCCGTCCCTGACCACGGCCTCCAGGGCGCGTACGACAGAACCGGCCGCGGGCCTCCCGGGGCTGCCGAGCGCCGGAGCGACCAGGGCGTCGAAGTCGTCGACCAGCACCACGAGCCGGGGGAGCGGGGCAGGCGCCTCCGCCTTCGTCCGCCCGCCGGGGCGCAGCCGGAGCGTCCCGCTGGCGGGGGAGTCGAGGTCGCCGCGCTGCTCGGCGGCGCTCACCGGGCGCCGGCCCGACTCGGCGGCACCGGGCGAACGCTGACCCGACTCGGCACCGGATGAACGCTGACCCGATTCGGCACCGGGCGGTCGCCGGCCCGATTCTGCGCCGGGCGAACGCTGGCCGGCCATCCGGTCCGCCACCTCGCGCTGGGTGTGCCACTCGGCGAAGCCCAGGCCGGCCAGCAGCTCGGACCGCCGCTTCAGCTCGGCCCCCAGTGCCTGCGCGAACGCCCGCATCCTGACCGGGTCCGAGGCCACCAAGTACTCGGTGACATGGGGCAGTTCGGTACAGGCGGTCAGTCCCTCGCCGCGCTCGCCGCCCGCTCCGTCGACCAGCAGCAGACCGAGCCGGTCCGGGCGGCCGGCGGCGGCCAGCGAGGCCGCGACGGAGCGCAGCAGCTCCGTACGACCGCTGCCCGGCGGGCCGTCGATCAGCAGATGCGGGCCCTCCTCGGACAGATCGACGGCGAGCGGGCCGCGCGAAGACGAGCCGAGTACCGCGGTGCCGTCGCCGGCCGAGGCCCAGCGCGCCATCAGGGAGGCGGGTGTGGCACGGGCCAGCCCCAGCTCGTCGAGCAGCCGTGCGGAGCGGGGCAGCGCCACCGCCCGGCCCCGGTGCGTGCCGGTGCCCTCGGCGCGCAGCGGCGCGAGCGCGCGCCCGAACCGTTCCGCCCAGGCCGCCGAGACCGCGTCCACCGCACCGACCGTGCCGTGCCCGGCGGGCTGACCGCCGGCCGTACGCATCAGGCGCAGCGCGGTCGCCACATCGCCGCTCAGCAGGGCGACCGCCCCGCACTCACGGAAGGCGAGCGAGGCCGCGCAGGCCGTCTCGTACGTGGCGGCGACCGGCGAGAGAGGCGAGGCGGCCGGGGTCTCGGCCAGACAGATCAGATGGATTCCGGCGGCGGAACCCGCTCCGGCCAGCCGGGCGGTGGTCTCGCGCAGCGCGGCCGAGCCCGGGTCCCCGTCGACGATGACGACCGTGCGCGGCCCTTCGTACCGCGCGGCGGCGTCGGTGACGGCCCTGCGGTCGGCGCTGGGCCAGCCGGGACCGAGCGGGCCGTCGTCCAGCCTGCGGGTGAGCTCGGTGCCGCGGGCGGTGGCCTGGTCCCGGTCGTAGGCGAGGAGCAGCCGGCAGTCCTGGCCGTGGGCCGGGCGCAGATGCGGCAGCCAGCCGAGCCAGGCCCACTCGGCCCTGCGCTCTGCCAGGCTGCGCGCCCGGTCCGCGCTGATCAGCACTATCTCCAGATCGACGGGCGAGTGCAGTGCGGCGAGCTGGGCCACGGCTGACCTGGCGAGGCCGGCCAGGCGCGCCCTGGGTCCGGCCAGCCCGAGCGACCCGGCCTCCAGCAGGCCGACGGTGACCGGTACGGAGGGGAGCTCGGCGCGTTCGGTCGTGCCCAGCCTCAGGACGAGGGATTCGGGGTGCCTGGGGTCCCGCTCCCAGAGCCGGGGCCCGGGGCCGAGCGCGGTCAGCAGTACCGCGGCGGGATCCGGCCAGCTCTCGGCGACGGGCGCCGCGTCCGGAACGCGGGGCCCGGGACGCGGGGTGCCGGCTGCGGGGGCGGGCTCCTCGCGGCCTCCGGCGAGCCGCCGCGCCCAGGCGCCTATGCCGCGTCTGCGGGTGAAGCTCTCGGGCACGGAGGTACCGTCGGCCGGGGTGCCCTGGCGCGGTGTGCGGGCCGCGGCGGTACGGCTGTGGGCCTCGGGCGTTTCGGAGGTGCCGGGGATCCGGTGGGTCCCGTGGGTCTGCTGGTACTCGTCCCGGGCATCGGCCGTCCTGGAGTGAACGGTGTCGCCGTGCAGCGGGCCGTGCGCCGCGCCGTGGGCTGCGTCGCGCGCCGGGTCGTCCTCGGAGCCGTACGTGTACAGCGTCCCGGCGTCACCGCGGCCGCGGCTCGTGGGGGCCGCGGGGGCGGTGGGGTCGTACTGGGTGGGGACTCTCGGTCGGGGCGCGGCCGGCCCGGCGGCCTCCTGCCCGCCCGCGGGACCGGACCCGTCACGAGCCGCTCCGCCGGGACCGGACCCGTCCGCGTCCTCCCGGGTCACCCGCAGATGGCCCTCGCCGTCCGGCGTCGTGGCAAGGGCCGGGGTCCTGTCGCCCGGGGTGACCCGGAGCGTGGACTCGCCCAGCCGCAGCAGAGCACCCGCGGGCAGCCGGACCGGGCGCGCTCCCACGGCCGCGCCGTCCAGGGTGGTGCCGTTCGTCGAGCCGAGGTCCGCGACCGTGACCCGGCCGTCCTCGGCGACCGTGACCTCGCAGTGCAGCCGCGAGACATCGGGGTCGTCCATGGGGACGTCCGCGTCGGCGGAACGGCCGATCCTGATCCGGCCGCCGTGCAGCAGATGGACCCCGCCCGCGTCCGGCCCGGCCACCACATGCAGCTGGGCCGAGGCGTCGGCGCCGGGCGTCTCGTCCTCGCCGGGGACCTGGAGGGAGAGCACCGCGCCGTCCACCAGCGGCGGCTCGCCCAGGGTGCGGCGCTGAGTGTCGAGCCGCTCCCGGCCGGCGTACAGCACGACGGAACCCGAGGCCTCCGGCCCGGAGACCGCCGCTGCCAGGCCGGAGGCCACGGCGGCCAGCGCCGTCCCGGCAGGCGCGGTGATCAGCACGTCGCAGGCGCGTCCCGCGGAGGTGTGTCCCGCGGCCGCGGATTGCCCGCCGCGCGGCGCAAGGACGGTCAGCCGGATCTGCATCGCCGTCAGCAATCCCTTCTGCGCGGGGTACCCGGCAGGGGAACCGCCCGTGATGCCCCCACCCGGCAGGTCGGCACGAGACGCAGGACTACCTCCCCCTGAGCGCTGGCGCGCCGAAGGAGACCCGCGTACGACTGCGTGCTGAGGGCATCCTCGCACCTGCTACTGACAACACGCCCGGCTACCACCGGTAAGTGATCTTGATTGGTCGGCTCTGGACGTAAAAATGCCTGGTTGGGGTCTGATCCGGAACGGCTGTGACGTGCACGGCACAGCCGCTCGGCAACCATCCGTACGATGCCCGCGTCTTTCCTCGGACCACCACCGGGGAGGCGTGCCGGACACAGGAACCGACGCAGGAACTGACGCAGGAACCGAAGACGACCGGCCGTTGCCCCATGGGGCGGCACTAAAGTGGGTCGGACACCCGGGCGGGGTCACATGGCCCGGGACCATGCAAGGACCACGATCAGCAGGGAGCGCATGACGTGCGGCCGGTAGGCAGCAAGTACCTCCTCGAGGAGCCCCTCGGGCGCGGAGCCACGGGCACCGTCTGGCGAGCGCGCCAGCGGGAGGCCGCGGGCGCCGAGGCGGCCGTGGCGGGCGAGCCCGGCGAGACCGTCGCGATCAAGGTCCTCAAGGAGGAGCTCGCGAACGACGCGGATGTGGTGATGCGCTTCCTGCGCGAGCGCTCCGTCCTGCTCCGCCTCACCCACCCGAACATCGTGCGCACCCGCGACCTGGTCGTCGAGGGGGATCTCCTCGCCCTCGTCATGGACCTGATCGACGGCCCCGACCTGCACCGCTACCTCCGTGACAACGGCCCGTTCACCCCGGTCGCCGCCTCACTGCTCACCGCGCAGATCGCGGACGCGCTGGCCGCCAGCCACGCCGACGGCGTGGTCCACCGCGACCTCAAGCCCGCGAACGTTCTCCTCAAGAACGACGCCGACGGCCAGATGCATCCGATGCTGACCGACTTCGGTATCGCGCGCCTGGCGGACTCCCCGGGCCTGACCCGTACCCACGAATTCGTCGGTACGCCGGCCTATGTCGCGCCGGAGTCCGCCGAGGGCCGCCCGCAGACCTCCGCCGTCGACATCTACGGCGCGGGCATCCTGCTGTACGAGCTGGTCACCGGCCGGCCCCCGTTCTCGGGCGGCACGGCGCTCGAGGTGCTCCACCGCCACCTCAGCGAGGAGCCCCGCCGCCCCACCACCGTCCCCGAGCCGCTGTGGACGGTCATAGAGCGCTGTCTGCGCAAGAACCCGGACCAGCGGCCCAGCGCCGAGAACCTCGCCCGTGCCCTGCGTACCGTCGCGGCCGGTGTCGGTGTGCACTCCACGCCCGCGCAGGTCGATGCCGCCCTGGGGGTCGCCGCGCTGCTCGCGCCCGATCCCTCGCCGGCTCAGGTTCCGCAGGACCCGGGCGCTGCCGACCCGACGCAGGTGCTGCCGAGCAACGCCGGTTCGTACGACCCCGCAGCCGCGACCAGCGTCATGCCGCAGACCGGCGGCCCCGGGGGCGCAGGCGACCCGACCTCGGTCATGCCGCCCGTGCCGCAGGGCCCGCCGCCGGAGGACCCGCACCCCTGGCAGTCCCAGCTCCAGGCGGCGCGCGACCGCAATGAGCAGACGCAGGTCCAGTACCTCGACCCGAGCCAGGACCCGCTGCGCCGCCGCCCGCAGCGCCCGCAGCAGCCGCAGCAGCCGCAGCAGCGCCCCCAGCAGCAGCGTCCTCAGCAGCCGCACCCGCAACAGCAGCAGTACGCGCCGCAGCCCCAGCAGTACCGTCAGCAGCCTCAGCAGTACCGTCCGCAGCCGCCGCAGCGTCAGCAGTACGCGCCCCCGCAGCAGCCGCCGCCCCAGCAGCCCGCGCCGCGCCAGCCCCGGGAGCCGCGCCGGCGCAGCTCCAACCCGATGCGGATCCCGGGACTCGGCTGCCTCAAGGGCTGCCTGTTCACGCTCCTGATCCTGGTCGGCGCGGGCTGGCTGGCCTGGGAGCTGTTCCTCCAGGACTGGGTCGCGCAGGGCCAGAGCTACTGGGACGCGATCGGCGACGCCATCTCCAAGGTGACGAAGTGGGTCTCGGACCTCGGCGGCTCGGAACCGGACAAGACCGGTTCCGACCCCGGCGCCGGACAGTAGCGACTGAGTAGTTTTGTCGACTTCTGCGGGCCGATTTACCCCGCAGAAGTGAAGGTTGGCGCCATCCGGGGCACACAGCCCCCCGATGCCCGCGTACTTTATGGGCAACGCCAGCCGCTGAGGGAGCAGTCTTGGCACGGAATATCGGCAGCCGGTACACGGCCCACCAGATCCTGGGGCGGGGGAGCGCCGGCACGGTGTGGCTCGGCGAGGGCCCCGAAGGCCCCGTCGCGATCAAACTTCTCCGTGAGGACCTCGCCTCCGACCAGGACCTGGTCGGACGCTTCGTCCAGGAGCGCACTGCCCTGCTCGGACTCGACCACCCCAAGGTCGTGGGCGTCCGCGACCTCGTCGTCGACGGCAACGACCTCGCGCTGGTCATGGACCTCGTCCGCGGCACCGATCTGCGCACCCGCCTCGACCGGGAGCGCCGCCTCGCTCCCGAAGCCGCGGTCGCGATCATCGCGGACGTCGCGGACGGCCTCGCGGCGGCCCACGCCGCCGGAGTCGTCCACCGCGACGTCAAGCCGGAGAACATCCTGCTCGACATGGAGGGCCCGCTCGGTCCCGCCGGATCCCACCCGGCACTGCTCACCGACTTCGGCGTCGCCAAGCTGATCGACACCCCCCGCCGTACCAAGGCGCTGCGCCCCACGGGCGGAGCCCCGCCGAGCCCCTCGGGAATCATCGGTACGCCCGACTACATCGCCCCCGAGATCGTCGAGGGCCTGCCGCCGCGGGCCGCGGTCGACATCTATGCCCTCGCCACCGTCCTGTACGAGCTCCTCGCGGGCTTCACACCCTTCGGCGGCGGCCACCCCGGCGCGGTCCTGCGCCGTCATGTCACCGAGACCGTGGTCCCCCTCCCGGGCATCCCCGACGAGCTCTGGCAGCTGCTCGTCCAGTGCCTGGCCAAGGCCCCCGCCTCCCGGCTGCGCGCCTCCGAGCTGGCCACCCGCCTCCACGACCTGCTCCCGCTCCTCGCGGGCATGCCGCCTCTGGACGTCGACGAACCCGACGCCGAGCCGCCCGCGGAGCCGTACGAAGACGTGGTGCACGCCACCCCGGAGGAACCCCGCCGCCGCGGAGCCGTCCCGCTCGTCCCCGGCGCCGCCCCCGCGGACTCCAACCGCGACACCCACACCTCGATGCGCGTCCCGGCCCCCGACGAGCTCGCGGGCGGCGCCCGCGGCACGGCCCGCGCCCCCCGCAGCCCGGGCCAGCGCCGACCGGGCTCGGCCCGCCACAGGTCGGATGCGGTCCGTAAGCGCCGCATCACCCTGGGGGCTGCGGCACTGGTCCTGGCGGTGGCGGTGGGCGTCGGCGGCTGGCTGGCAGTGGGCGACGCCGAGCCGGCGGTACCCCCTCAGGACTCGAAGCAGTCGGTACCCGCGGAACCCTAGGGGGTCGGGGTGTCGCGCCCAGCCGTTACGCTGGACCCGTGGCAGTCGTCGATGTATCCGAAGAGCTGAAGTCCCTCTCCTCGACCATGGGGTCGATCGAGGCCGTCCTGGACCTCGACAGGATGAGGGCAGACATTGCCGTGCTCGAGGAGCAGGCCGCGGCCCCGTCCCTGTGGGACGACCCGGATGCGGCGCAGAAGATCACCAGCAAGCTCTCGCACCTCCAGGCCGAGCTCCGCAAGACCGAGGCGCTCCGCAATCGGATCGACGACCTGAGCGTGCTCTTCGAGCTCGCCGAGGCCGAGGACGACGCGGACACCCAGGCCGAGGCCGAGTCCGAGCTCGTCGCCGTCCGCAAGGCGCTGGACGAGATGGAAGTCCGCACGCTCCTGTCCGGCGAGTACGACCAGCGCGAGGCGCTGGTCAACATCCGCGCCGAGGCCGGAGGCGTCGACGCCTCCGACTTCGCCGAGCGCCTGCAGCGCATGTATCTGCGCTGGGCCGAGCGGCACGGATACTCCAGCGAGATCTACGAGACGTCGTACGCCGAAGAGGCCGGTATCAAGTCGACGACCTTCGTGGTCAAGGCGCCGTACGCCTACGGCACGCTCTCCGTCGAGCAGGGCACGCACCGTCTCGTGCGTATCTCGCCCTTCGACAACCAGGGCCGCCGTCAGACCTCCTTCGCGGGTGTCGAGGTGCTCCCCGTCGTCGAGAAGACGGACCACATCGAGATCGACGAGACCGAGCTGCGGGTGGATGTGTACCGTGCATCCGGCCCCGGCGGTCAGGGCGTCAACACCACTGACTCCGCAGTGCGTCTGACGCACATTCCGACCGGCATCGTCGTCTCCTGCCAGAACGAGCGCTCCCAGATCCAGAACAAGGCGAGCGCGATGAACGTCCTGCAGGCGAAGCTGCTGGAGCGCCGCCGCCAGGAGGAGCAGGCCAAGATGGACGCCCTCAAGGGCGACGGCGGCAACTCCTGGGGAAACCAGATGCGTTCGTACGTCCTGCACCCGTACCAGATGGTCAAGGACCTGCGTACGGACTTCGAAGTGGGCAACCCGCAGGCGGTGCTCGACGGCGAGATCGACGGATTCCTCGAAGCGGGCGTCCGCTGGCGGAAGCAGCAGGAGAAGTAGAGCGGTTGCCGATGCCCTGCGAGAGGAACAGCCGGCACAGCCTCGAAGCGGGCGTCCGCCGGCGGAAGCAGCAGGAGAAGTAACAAGCGCTTTGTCGACAAGGGAACTGCCGCCCCGGGGGCGGCAGTTCCGTTTTATGTCACAGTTGCATCCCCGCAGGTCAGGCAAGAGCCCCAAGAGCGGACATCGCGCGCGCAACCGCCTTGACGCTGTTGCAAAAACTGGGAAAGCTGACGCGCGGCATGCGTATCTCTGGGGCGCGTGTGAACGGGGGCGCAGAACTACACCTCCGGCGAAGCTGCCCCGGACGCTGCTCCATTGACGAGATAGCTACTGGGGGTAGCAGCCAGATGACGAAGAAGACGCGGATCCGCGTCGCGCGAATAGCTGCCGGTGCCGTGATTGCCGCCGGCGCGTCCTTGACCGCCGCGGGCGCGGCCCAGGCCGTTGGTGTCGACATCAACGTGGGTCCCCTCGGGGTCTCGGCCAACGCCGACGAGACCGGCATCGACGCCGGTATCGGCATCAACGACGATCCCACCATCATTCCCACGGACGTTCCCACGGTCATTCCGACGCCGACGGTCGTTCCCACGGACAAGCCGACCGACGTTCCGACGGTCGTTCCCACGGACAAGCCGACCGGCAAGCCGACGGACAAGCCCACGGGCAAGCCGACGGACAAGCCGACCGGCAAGCCGACGGACAAGCCGACGGACCCGACCGAGGACCCGGACCCCACGGACCCGACCGAGGACCCGGACCCGACCGACCCCGGTAACGGTGCCGGCGGCAATGACAACGACGCCGACGGCGACGTCGGCACCTGCACCGTCGACCTCGACGGCGCCGAGTGCGCGGACAACACCGACACCGACAGCGCCGGCTCCAAGCCGGTCGAGCAGGGCAAGGCCAAGGAGGAGCTGGCGGAGACCGGCGCCGCCGAGACCACCTTCCTGCTGATCGGTGCCGCGACGATGATCGCCGGTGGCATCGGCTTCCGTATGCTGCCGCGTCTCGTCGGTGGCGGTCGCACCGTCGCCTAAGCGACAGCGCAAGCGATCGCAACAGCGACACAGCACGTGAAGGAGGGCCCCGGGTGCGCCAGCACCCGGGGCCCTCCTTCACGTGTGTTCGTTCTACGCGGTCTGGTGAGCCGCCAGCAGTGCCACTGCCGCTATCAGCACCACCAGCAGGGCCAGCAGTGCCACCGGGCTCAGTCCGGCCAGGGGGCCCTCCTGCTGCAGCCGCGCGCGGTTGGCCCGGCAGACCGGGCAGCGGCCCTGATTGACAGGGGCCGCGCAGTTGGCGCACACCAATCGGTCATAGGTCATGCGCTCTCCTCCTCCCGCGCGCCGGTAGCCGCAGATGCGGACCGTAAGCACAGTTCTCTCCCGACAACGCCCAGGGAAACGCAACTGTTCCCCTACCACTGTGCCAGCTCGCGCGCGTTTCGGCGCGCCCCGCCGGATTAACCCGTTCAGGGACCGGACAAAAGACGCAACCCCGGACGCCGACTGCGCGCGCCAGTCGGGTTCGCGTAAGGTCACGCACACCTACTCCCGGCCGACCGTGGTGCACCCGTGATCCGATTCGACAACGTCTCCAAGAGCTACCCCAAGCAGAACCGCCCTGCCCTGCGCGACGTCTCTCTCGAGATCGAGAAGGGGGAGTTCGTCTTCCTCGTGGGCTCGTCCGGTTCCGGCAAGTCGACCTTTCTGCGACTGGTGCTGCGCGAGGAGCGCGCCAGCCAGGGCATGGTCCACGTCCTCGGCAAGGACCTGGCCCGGCTGTCCAACTGGAAGGTGCCGCAGATGCGCCGCCAGCTCGGCACGGTCTTCCAGGACTTCCGCCTCCTCCCCAACAAGACCGTCGCCGAGAACGTGGCCTTCGCGCAGGAGGTCATCGGCAAGCCGCGCGGTGAGATCCGCAAGGCCGTGCCCCAGGTCCTCGACCTCGTCGGCCTCGGCGGCAAGGAGGACCGGATGCCCGGCGAGCTCTCCGGTGGTGAGCAGCAGCGCGTCGCGATCGCGCGGGCCTTCGTCAACCGCCCCATGCTGCTGATCGCGGACGAGCCGACCGGCAACCTGGACCCGCAGACCTCCGTCGGCATCATGAAGCTGCTGGACCGGATCAACCGGACCGGCACCACCGTGATCATGGCGACGCACGACCAGAACATCGTCGACCAGATGCGCAAGCGCGTCATCGAGCTCGAGAAGGGCCGTCTCGTACGCGACCAGGCACGCGGCGTCTACGGCTACCAGCACTGAGCCCGTACAGACTGAAAGGCTGAAAGCACGCCATGCGCGCCCAGTTCGTCCTGTCGGAGATCGGCGTCGGTCTCCGCCGCAATCTCACGATGACCTTCGCCGTCATCGTTTCCGTAGCCCTCTCACTCGCCCTGTTCGGCGGTGCGCTGCTCATGCGCGAGCAGGTCAGCACGATGAAGGACTTCTGGTACGACAAGGTCAACGTCTCGATCTTCCTCTGCAACAAGAACGACGCGGCGACCTCTCCCAAGTGCGCCAAGGGCGCTGTCACCGCCCAGCAGAAAGAGCAGATCGAAGGCGATCTCAAGAAGATGGACGTGGTCGACACCGTCCATCACGAGACGGCCGACCAGGCGTACAAGCACTACCGGGAGCAGTACGGCGACACGCCCATCGCCTCCACCATCACCCCGGACCAGATGCAGGAGTCGTTCCGCGTCAAGCTCGACGACCCCGAGAAGTACAAGGTCGTGGCGACCGCCTTCGCCGGCCGGGACGGCGTGCAGTCCGTCCAGGACCAGCGCAACATCCTGGAGAACCTCTTCTCCCTGATGAACGGCATGAATGTTGCCGCGCTCTTCGTGATGGCGCTGATGCTGGTGATTGCGCTGATGCTGATCGTCAACACGGTGCGCGTCTCGGCGTTCAGCCGCAGGCGTGAGACCGGCATCATGCGGCTGGTCGGAGCGTCCAGCTTCTACATCCAGATGCCGTTCATCATGGAAGCCGCCTTCGCCGGTCTGCTCGGCGGCGTGGTCGCCTCGGGAATGCTGCTGGTGGGCAGGTATTTCCTGATCGACCACGGTCTGGCGCTCTCCGAGAAGATGCAGCTGGTCAATTTCATCGGCTGGGACGCGGTGATCACCAAGCTGCCGCTGGTGATCGCGATCGGGCTGTTGATGCCTGCCATGGCCGCTTTCGTCGCATTGCGCAAGTACCTCAAGGTGTGACGCGCGTCCCGGGCGCCGTACGGCCAACGGCCGTACGGCGCCCTTTGCTTGTCCTAGAGTGGGCGCCATGCCGGGCCCGGAGTTCTGTCCTCGGCCCCGCCGCATTCGCCGCGGGGCGGCCCTGACGTTGGTCTTTGCGACCGTCCTCGCCACCGCGGCCGCCACCCACGCTCTGCCGCACGACGAGGAGAACACCCCCCGCCCGCTGTCCGCCCGCGTCGCCGGTGCAACCGCCGACAAGGAAGCTGTCGCCCGTGCCGCCGCCGAGGCGATGGCCGACGGAAAGTCCGGTACGGCAGCGGCCGAGGAGGTCGTCAGCCGCAGCGGGGACCGCTGGGGCGCGGTGTACGACCCGCGTGAGTACGAGGAGTTCGAGCAGGCCCTCGACGGCGAGTACACCGGTGTCGGTCTCTGGGCGAGACGCAGGGGCGACGGGCACGTCGAGGTGGCCAGGGTCCAGCCCGGCGGCCCCGCCGACAGGGCGGGCATCCGGACCGGCGACCGGCTCCGTACGATCGACGGCCGCCAGGTCGACAAGCGGCCCGTCACCGAGGTCGTGGCCCTGCTGCGCGGCGGGGATCGTACGAGCGTCGCCCTGGGCCTCGAGCGGGCCGGCCGCACCTGGACCCAGAACCTGCGCCGCGCCCGGCTGACCACCGAGGCCGTCACCGTCGACCGCCTCGACGGCGGGGCGGTCATGATCAGGGTCGCCTCCTTCACCAAGGGCTCGGGACGGCAGGTACGGGACGCGGTACGGGACGCCCCGGCGGGCGTCGGCGTCCTGCTCGACCTGCGGGGCAACGCCGGCGGCCTGGTCACCGAGGCCGTCACCGCCGCCTCCGCCTTTCTGGACGGCGGCCTGGTCGCCACCTACGACGTGCGGGGCGAGCAGCGCGCGCTGTACGCCGAGCCCGGCGGCGACACCGACCGGCCCGTCGTCGCGCTCGTCGACGCGGGCACCATGAGCGCCGCCGAGCTGGTCACCGGGGCGCTCAAGGACCGCGGCCGCGCGATCACGGTCGGCTCGCGCACCTTCGGCAAGGGTTCGGTCCAGATGCCCAGCCGGCTCCCGGACGGTTCGGTCGCGGAGCTGACTGTCGGCCACTACCGCACTCCGTCCGGTCACAGCGTCGACGGGCGGGGCATCGCGCCGGACCTCGCCACGAGCGAAAAGGCCGAGGAACGGGCGCAGACAGTATTGGGTGGCCTCGGAGGTGGGTCGTAGTGCGAAAATGACCGCACTATGGCTAAGGAAACAGGGCGCAAGATGATCGCGCAGAACAAGAAGGCGCGGCACGACTACCTCATCCTCGACACCTACGAGTGCGGTCTCGTGCTGACGGGTACCGAGGTGAAGTCGCTGCGTCAGGGGCGGGCCTCGCTGGCGGACGGCTTCGTCCAGATCGACGGTAACGAGGCGTGGCTGCACAACGTGCACATCCCCGAGTACAGCCAGGGGACGTGGACCAACCACAGCGCGCGGCGGAAGCGGAAGCTGCTGATGCACCGGGTGGAGATCGACAAGCTCGAGTCGAAGACGCAGGAGGCGGGTCACACGATCGTGCCGCTGTCCCTGTACTTCAAGGACGGCCGTGCCAAGGTCGAGATCGCACTGGCGAAGGGCAAGAAGGAGTACGACAAGCGGCAGACGCTGCGGGAGAAGCAGGACAGGCGCGAGACGGACCGGGCGGTCGCGGCGGCGAAGCGGCGGCAGCGGGCCTGAGGCCCGGCCTGCCGGTCAGGAATGCGCTGGCCACGTCGTGCGTTGGTCACGTACGATGGCAACCGCACCCCACGGGGTGTGGGTACCACCTTGAAAAATCAACATGGGGATGATCGGTTTCGACAGCGGATGTCGAAGCAGGGGAAGCGAGCCGAGGAAGCGACAATGATCTCGTTAACCATATGTCGCAAACAATAATCGCCACTTCTAAGCGCGATTCCTCCGCCTTCGCCCTCGCTGCCTAATAAGCAGCTAGCGAAGACTCTGCGGAGTGTCAGCCCGGGGCTGTTCCCGACCCGGATCCTGGCATCAACTAGGGAACTAAACCTCTAGACCCGGTCACGGGGTCGAGAGGGAAACCAAACAGTGACTGAGCCCGTCGGAGACTTGTTCGTGTGATCTCCGGGGCCGAGAAAATCGCAGCGAACTGCGCTCGGAGAAGCCCTGGTTCTGCACCGTTGGACGCGGGTTCGATTCCCGCCATCTCCACAATTCCCATGTGAGGCGAAGGCCCGGCTGTTTCGACAGCCGGGCCTTTGTCGTGTTCCCCGCCGGTCAGGCCGTCGGCTGGTATCCGGGGGCGAGCAGGCCGAGCATGTGGTCCATCTCGGTACGCCACATACGGTGCACGTTCATCCGGGTCGGCTGCGGCCTGCCGGGCAGCTGGAGGTGGAACGAGCTCCAGATGGTGTTGCGCCTGATGTCGTCGACCATGCCCACGACCTGGGCCGGCGGCAGGGCGAAGGCGATCTCCTGCGGACGGTTGCTCATCCGGCCCGCCTTGTGGACGACCACGGCCTGCTCGGTCACGGTGATGAAGTAGTACGTCAGAAAGGCCTGGCCTATCAGGCCGAGCATGCTCATCAGCCACACGCTGGGGCCTGCGACGGCCTGGATGGTGACAATCGGCCGGTCGGCCGGGTTGGTCTCTGCGATGGCGGTGGCCACCTGCTGCTGGATGGTTGCCTTCTTGATGGCCATGGGCCCTCCCCTGAGCGGAATACACGCCCCCGCTTCGGGGGCGGTGCAGCGTACCGTCCTGGCCGCAGCCGTATCCGCCCGGGGGTGGGCAGCGGTTTCAGGACAGCCGGGCCCTTGCCGCCGCCGAGAGCAGCAGTGCGGTGGCGGCGGCCGAGACGGGCACCAGGTATCCATACGCCGTGCTCGCGTGCTCCACCGTCCAGCCGCCCATTGCCGCGCCGGCCGCTATGCCGCCCAGCAGCGCGGTGACCGCGAGCGTCATGCCCTCGTTCAGCCGGCCCTCAGGGGTGAGGCGCTGGATCAGGGTCATGCCGGTGACCATGGTCGGGGCCGTTGCCATGCCCGCGATGAGCAGGGCACCGGCGACGGCGACCAGCGAACCCGTGGTGGCGGCCAGTAGCGGCAGGGACATCAGCGCGGTCATCGTGGCGACGCAGATCAGCAGACGGCGCGTGAGGCTGCCGGCCGGGCGGATCCTGCCGTACGCCAGACCCGCCATGCCCGATCCCGCCGCCTGGAGTGCGAGCACCGCGCCCCCGGCACTGGCGTGTCCACGGTCGTCCGCGAAGGCGATCGTGACGACCTCCATCGACCCGAACACCGCGCCCGTGGCGAGGAAGGTGGCAAGCAGGCCGGCCATCGGGGGCGTACGGAGGAGGGAGCGGGCGGCCGTGCCCGCCGCACGGGGGGCGACGGGCGGCTCCGTGGAGCGCTGGGCCGCGAAGATCAGCACGCCGGTCAGCAGAAGTATCGCGCCGGTCAGGGTGCCCGCCTCCGGGAAGAGCGCGGAGCACAGGAACGCCGCGAGCACCGGCCCGAGCATGAAGCACAGCTCGTCGGCGGCCTGTTCGAAGGAGTTCGCGGTGTGCAGGACGGCCGGGTCGCCCTTGTGGAGATGGGTCCAGCGAGCCCGGGACATGCCGCCGGTGTTGGGGGTGGTGGCGGTCGCGGCGTACGCGGCGAACAGCGTCCAGTCCGGCGCGTCGAAGCGTACGCACAGCAGCAGCGCCAGCGAGCCGAGCGCGGCGAGCGCCGTGGCGGGCACGGCGATACGGGCCTGCCCGTGCCGGTCCACGAGCCGCGCGGTCCACGGCGCGACCAGCGCGGTGACGGCGAGACCGGTCGCGGTGACCGCTCCGGCGAGGGCGTACGAGCCGCGCGACCCGGCGATCATGATGATGGCGCTCACGCTGAACATGCCCATCGGGAGACGGGCGAGGAGGTTGCCGGCGGTGAAGGCCCAGGCGCCTCGCGGCTCGAAGAGCTGACGGTAGGGGGCGAGGGCGCCGGACCTGCCGGGGTTCCGCCCCGGGGCGCTCCCCCTGCGCTCCGACGTGCGTGGGGAGACACCCGCCTCGATCGCCGGAGGGGCTTGAATTTCCGGCCGGTCGGGCGACCGAGGACCTCGGGAAGGGGCGGGGTGGGGAACAGGCCCGCCGCAGGCGTCGGCGGCAGTGGTGTGCGTCGAGTGGGGTGAATGCGGCATGGGTCAAACCGTCGCAGGGGAGTCCTCGCACGGTCCAACACCTGCTCCGGCGCCATTTACGCACCTGTGTTGTAAATTCGGGGGCGTGCCCCAGGACATCGACCCCCGGCTCCTCCGCGCCTTCGTCGCCGTCGCCGACGAGCTGCACTTCACCCGTGCCGCCGCCCGGCTGTATGTCGCGCAGCAGGCCCTCAGCCGCGACATCCGCCGACTGGAGAGGGAGCTGGGCGTCGAGCTGTTCGTACGGACCACCCGGCAGGTGACCCTCACGGCCGACGGCGAGCGGCTGGTGCCGTACGCCCGGCGGGCGCTCCAGGCCCAGGACGAGCTCGTGGCCGCCCGCCTCGGGAGCTTCTCGGCCGCTCCTGGTCGACCTCAACAGCGAGGGCATGGCGTCCGGCCGGGTGCTGGCGCGGGCGCGTGAGCTCGCTCCGGAGTGCGAGCTGATGGCCCGTTTCGAGAGCGGGCTGACCGGCGCGGCCGCCGAGATCGTCGCCGGGCGGCTCGATGTCTCCTTCGGGCGTTTCGCCGGGATCGAACCCGCCGTGCGCGCCCTGCTGTCCCACCAGCCCGTGCGGTACGAGCCGATGGCGGTACTGCTGCCGCACGACCATCCGCTCGGGAGGCTTACGCACATCCCGTTGAACGCGCTCGCGGGCGAGTCCGTATATGCCGGTGCGGGCAATCCGCGGACCCTGGAGTGGACGGATCTGGCGCGGCGGCTCTTCGCCGGGCGGGGGATGGACGTCGCGCCGCCCGCGCCCGTCGCGGTGGGCTTCGAGGAGTTCCGGAGGGTCATGGCCAAGACGCGCAACCCGGTTCTGGTCGTGGTGGACTTTCCGGCGATGCCGGACACCGTGCTGCGCCCGATCGTCGATCCCGTACCGCTGTCACCGCTCTCGATGGTGTGGCGCAAAGGGATGCGGCATCCGGGAGTGGAGGCGCTGCGAGCAGCGGCGTCCGAACTCGCTGTGCAGGAGAGGTGGCTGGAACGTGACCCATCCGCATGGTTGCCGGAATGTGACATGTCGCTGATGTGTGACAACCACTGACACAGGAGCGCGGGTGCCATCGGCGTGCGCTACATTCGTTGCTCGGGTGCGGTGGGGTTAGAGGACGTTCGGCTTGGTTGGGGATCCGGTCGGGCGGTATCCAGTCACTCTTGCGCGCAGTCGAATTCAGCCAGTGGGGGAAGTGCGTGCAGCTGTGAACAATTGGCAAGATGATGCCCAGATCGGGCATACGCATGAGCCGAACGAAGTGACAATCCAACTCGACGGAGCCGGCCGGAAATTGGCGGAACTGTCTGCTGATTCCGCTGCCCACGACGGCTCCGACGGACCGGTCTTCGTCGATGAGAGCGGTCGCCGCAGCAAGAAGTTCCGCCGTCTCGGCTGGGTCCTGGCCATCGCCTGCGCCTGCTACGCCGTGACCCTCGTCGCCGCACTCGTCGGCGGCAACTCCACCGCGCCCTGGCTGCCGGGCATAGGGCAGTCGGGCGAGAAACAGACCGACAAGGTCGAGATACAGCCCGCGCCCAGCGACCCCGCTGCCGTGGTGGCCACCCCCGGCGGCACGCCCGGCACTCCGGCGCCCACCGACTCCACCGGTGCCCTGCTGCCGCAGCCGTCCGCCGGTGCGCCGAGCGGCGCCGCGGGCGGACTGCCGGCCGAACCCGGGCCCGCCGCCTCCGGTTCCGCCTCCGCCAAACCGCCGGCCGACGGTGGCAAACCGGACCCCGGACCGCCCCCTGCCTCCACCGCCCCGGGCGGCGGCGGAAGCGCCCCCGGGCCCGACCCCGAGCCGGAGCCGAGTTCCCCCGCTCCCGAACCCTCCGACCCCGGCCCGACCGACATACCCACCGAGCCGACAGTGCAAGAAGGCGCGCGTTAGATGACACTCCCCGGCAGCATGGCCCCGCGGCAGCGGCGGAGGCCCCGGCGCGGCGTACGGCGCCGACTGCCCATGCGCTATCTGCTGCCTGTTCTCTTCCTCGTCGCGCTGCTCGCGATGCTGATGCTGCGCGGCTATGTGCACAGCGAGATACTCGCCGACCATCGCGTACGCCCCCCGGCCCCCACGGACCAGGTCCCCAAGGCGATACTCGCGGGCGGACCGGTCATCGACGCGCGCGACGAGTCCGCCCCCAAGGCGCTGAGTGTCCCCGACAAGAAGCTGGTGCTGACCTTCGACGACGGTCCGGACCCCGTCTGGACGCCGAAAGTCCTCGACAAGCTGAAGCAGTACGACGCTCACGGCGTGTTCTTCGTCACCGGGACCATGGCCTCCCGCTACCCCGAACTGGTGGAACGGATGGTGCGGGAGGGGCACGAGATCGGTCTGCACACCTTCAACCACCCGGACCTCTCGTTCCAGTCGACCTCCCGCATAGACCGTGAGCTCTCGCAGAACCAGCTGGCGATCGCGGGCGCGGCCGGTATCCGCACCTCCCTCTTCCGGCCGCCGTACTCCTCCTTCTCCGACGCCCTGGACAACAAGTCCTGGCCGGTCACCCAGTACATCGGCAGCCGCGGCTACATCACCGCCTTCAACAACACCGACTCCGAGGACTGGAAGCGCCCCGGCGTCGACGCGATCATCAAGCGGGCCACGCCCCAGGGCACCAAGGGCTCGATCGTGCTGATGCACGACTCCGGCGGTGACCGCTCGCAGACCGTCGCGGCCCTGGACCGGCTGCTGCCGCAGATGGAGGCCCGGGGCTATCAGTTCACCCACCTGACCGGGGCACTCGGCGCGCCCAGCGCCCACACCAAGGTCACCGGCCCCCAGCTGTGGAAGGGCAAGGCGTGGGTGGGCGCCGTCGCCGTCTCGGAGAACACCACCAGCGCCCTGGTCGCCGGCCTCGCCGTGATCGGTGTGCTGGTCTTCCTCCGCTTCGGGCTGATGCTGCTGCTCTCCTTCGCGCACGCCCGCAAGGTGCGCAGGGCCGGCTTCAGCTGGGGCGCGCCGGTCACCGAACCGGTGTCGGTGCTGGTCCCCGCGTACAACGAACGCGAATGCATCGCCAACACGGTGCACTCCCTGATGACCAGCGACCATCCCATCGAGATCATCGTCATCGACGACGGCTCCACGGACGGTACGGCCGACATCGTCGAGGAGCTGCGGCTGCCGAACGTCCGTGTCGTACGCCAGCCCAACTCCGGCAAGCCCGCGGCCCTCAACAACGGCATCCGGCACGCCCGTTACGACATCGTCGTGATGATGGACGGCGACACCGTCTTCGAGCCGGCCACCGTGGGCGAGCTGGTCCAGCCCTTCGGCGACATGCGCGTCGGCGCGGTCGCGGGCAACGCCAAGGTCGGCAACCGCGACAGCCTGATCGGAGCCTGGCAGCACATCGAGTACGTCATGGGCTTCAACCTCGACCGCCGGATGTACGAGGTGCTGGGCTGCATGCCCACCATCCCCGGCGCGGTCGGCGCCTTCCGCCGCGAGGCCCTGGACCGCGTCGGCGGGATGAGCGAGGACACCCTCGCCGAGGACACCGACATCACGATGGCCATGCACCGCGACGGCTGGCGGGTCGTCTACGCGGAGCGCGCCCGTGCCTGGACCGAGGCCCCCGAGTCCGTGCAGCAGCTGTGGTCGCAGCGCTACCGGTGGTCGTACGGCACCATGCAGGCGATGTGGAAGCACCGCCGCGCCGTGATCGAGCGCGGCCCTTCGGGCCGCTTCGGCCGCGTGGGTCTGCCGCTGGTCTCCCTGTTCATGGTGCTGTTCCCGCTGCTGGCCCCGCTGATCGACGTCTTTCTGCTGTACGGGCTGTTCTTCGGCCCCACCCAGAAGACGATCATGGCCTGGCTCGGCGTCCTGGCGATCCAGGCGGTCTGTGCCGCGTACGCCTTCCGGCTCGACCGCGAACGCATGGTCCATCTGATCTCGCTGCCGCTCCAGCAGATCCTCTACCGGCAGCTGATGTACGTCGTGCTGCTCCAGTCCTGGATCACCGCGCTGACCGGCGGCCGGCTGCGCTGGCAGAAGCTGCGGCGTACGGGAGTGGTGGAGGCGCCCGGCGTCATCCCGCCCCAGCGGCGCCCCAGCGATGAGCGCAGGCCCGTCGGATGAGCCACACCTCCGCCTCCGCGTCCGTCTCCGCTTCTGCGTCCGCTCCCGGCCCCGTCGCCGCCTCGGTGGCGACGGACCGGGCATCCGCCCGGCCGGCTTCGCCCCCCGGCCGCGACCGCTATCTCGACCTGCTGCGTTCCCTCGCACTGGTCCGCGTCGTCGTCTACCACATCTTCGGCTGGGCCTGGCTAACGATCATCTTCCCGTCCATGGGCGTGATGTTCGCGCTCGCGGGCTCGCTGATGGCGCGCTCGCTGTCGAGGCCCGCGCTCGGGGTGATCCGCGGCCGTATCCGCAGGCTGCTGCCACCGCTGTGGGCGTTCGCGGCGTTCCTCGTGCCGATGATGTTCCTGGCCGGCTGGAGCGCCGACAAGGAGCAGGGTCTGTGGTGGTGGGCGGACCTCCTCAACTACCTCGTCCCGGTCGGTGCCCCGCCGTTCCCCTGGTCCCTCGGCGACCAGGCCGGCCTGGTGGAGCAGACCTGGGCCGCGCAGGCCGGTATGCCGCTCTGGTACCTGCGCACCTACCTCTGGTTCGTGATCGCCTCCCCGCTGCTGCTGTGGGCCTTCCGCAAGGTGCCGTGGGTGACGCTGCTCGCCCCGCTGGCCCTGGTCGCCGTCGTGGGCACGGACCTGGTGAAGATCCCGGGCGAGCTGGGCAACGCCGTCGTCGACTTCGCGACCTTCGGCGCCTGCTGGGTTCTCGGCTTCGCCCACCAGGAGGGCCTGCTGCAGCGGATCCCGCGCCATCTCGTGGTGTCCTGCTCCGCCCTCGCGATGGCCTTCGGCCTCTGGTGGGCCTCGGGCCACCTCGGCCCGGACGGCTGGGACCTGAACGACATCCCGCTGGCCCAGGCCACCTGGTCCTTCGGGTTCGTGGTGATCCTGCTGCTGTACTCCCCGTCCTGGCAGGAACTGCCGGGCAGGCTCGCCCGGTTCGACAAGTACGTCACGCTGTCCAACAACCGGGCGGTGACGATCTACCTCTGGCACAACACGCTGATCATGGCGACCATCCCGCTGATCGACCTGCTCTGGCACATCCCGTTCGTGGAGACACAGTTCGGCGGCGTGCTCGAAGCGACGTACACGCTGTGGATGTTCGTACTGATCTGGCCGCTGATCGGGTTGATGATCATTGCTGTCGGCTGGATCGAGGACCTGGCCGCGAAACGGAGTCCGCGGTTGTGGCCGAACGGCAGCCGGAAGACGGTGAACGGCTCACACCGGCGCTGACGGCCGGGTGAGAGCAAGGTTTCGCTCCGGTCACCTCACACCACCGGGGCCGAAACGCGCCGTACATACCGTCGCTTCCACGACCCGAGGACCGTGGAGGCACGTGATGGCTGGCCGGTGGATCGAACAGTGGGACCCAGAGGACGAGACGTTCTGGGAGGCAGGGGGCGAGCGGATCGCCCGGCGCAATCTGATCTTCTCGGTCCTCTCCGAGCACATCGGGTTCTCGATCTGGACCCTGTGGTCCGTCCTGGTCCTGTTCATGGGACCGGAGTACGGGATCGACCCGGCCGGGAAGTTCTTCCTGGTGGCCATGGCCACCGTGGTGGGCGCCTTCATCCGGGTCCCGTACACCTTCGCGGTCGCCCGCTTCGGCGGCCGCAACTGGACGATCATCGCGGCGTCGATGCTGCTGCTGCCCACCGTCGCCGCGTTCGCGGTGATGGAGCCCGGGACGTCGTACACCACCTTCATGCTGGTCGCGATGCTCACGGGCGTGGGCGGCGGTAACTTCGCCTCCTCCATGACCAACATCAACTCCTTCTTCCCGCTGCGGAAGAAGGGCTGGGCACTCGGACTGAACGCGGGCGGCGGCAACATCGGGGTGCCCGTCGTGCAGCTGGTCGGGCTCGCGGTCATCGGGGCAGCAGGCGGACCGCGCCTGCTGCTGGGGATCTACGCCCCGCTCATCGCGGTCTCCGCGATCTGCGCCGCGCTGTTCATGGACAACCTCGCCCCGGTCAGGAACGACACCGGAGCGGCGAAGGAAGCCGCGCGCGATCCGCACACCTGGATCATGTCCTTCCTCTACATCGGCACCTTCGGGTCGTTCATCGGCTACAGCTTCGCGTTCGGTCTGGTCCTGCAGACGCAGTTCGGGCGTACGCCCCTGCAGGCCGCGTCCATCACCTTCATCGGACCGCTGCTCGGCTCGCTGATCCGGCCGGTCGGTGGCCGGCTCGCCGACCGCTACGGCGGCGCGCGCATCACCATGTGGAACTTCCTCGGGATGGGAGCGGCCACGACGGTCGTCGTGCTCGCCTCGGTAAAGGAGTCGCTGGCGCTGTTCACCACCGCCTTCATCGTGCTGTTCGTGCTGACCGGGCTCGGCAACGGCTCGACGTACAAGATGATCCCCGGCATCTTCCAGGCCAAGGCGCTGGCCAAGGGCATGACGGGCGAGGCGGCGGCCGCGTACGGGCGGCGGCTCTCCGGCGCCTCCATGGGGCTGATCGGCGCGGTGGGCGCGCTCGGCGGGCTCGGCATCAACCTCGCCTTCCGCCAGTCCTTCCTGACCGCGGGCACCGGCACCTCGGCGTTCGTCGCCTTCCTCGCCTTCTACGCGGCCTGCTTCACGGTGACCTGGGCGGTATACCTTCGCCGGCCCGCCACCTCCGCACAGCCCGTCACAGAGGCGAAGCCGCAACTCAGCTACGCAGAGGTGTAACACCGGGGAAATCTTGGCGAACCGAGCCTGTCACGCCCCCTTGGCAGGCTCGGTCGTCACATCCGTACAGGGTGGGACAGAGTAGGGACGATCACATGCAAGACCGCCAGCACGGACCTCTTGCCGGATTCACTGTCGGCGTCACCGCGGCCCGCCGCGCCGACGAGCTCGGCGCGCTCCTCTGCCGACGGGGCGCCGCCGTCCTCCATGCCCCCGCCCTGCGCATCGTCCCGCTCGCCGACGACACGGAACTCCTGGCCGCCACCAAGGAACTGATCGACCACGTGCCCGACGTGGTGGTCGCCACGACCGCGATCGGTTTCCGCGGCTGGGTGGAGGCCGCCGACGGGTGGGGGTACGGGGAGGAACTGCTGGCCCGGCTGCGCGGCGTGGAGCTGCTGGCGCGCGGGCCGAAGGTCAAGGGCGCCATCCGCGCCGCCGGGCTCACCGAGGAGTGGTCCCCGGCCTCCGAGTCCATGGCCGAGGTTCTCGGCCGGCTGCTGAACGAGGGCGTCGACGGCCGCCGTATCGCGCTCCAGCTGCACGGTGAGCCGCTGCCCGGGTTCGTCGAGTCGCTGCGGGCCGGGGGCGCGGATGTCGTCGTCGTACCCGTCTACCGGTGGATGGCGCCGGAGGACCTCACCCCGCTCGACCGGCTGCTGGACGCGACCCTCGCCCGCGGACTGGACGCCGTCACCTTCACCAGTGCCCCGGCCGCCGCCTCGCTGCTCTCCCGGGCCGAGACCCGGGGGCTGCTCCCCGAGCTGCTGCGCGCACTGGACCACGAGGTGCTGGCCGCCTGTGTGGGGCCGGTCACCGCGCTGCCGCTGCAGGCCCACGGCGTCACCACGGTGCAGCCCGAGCGCTTCCGGCTCGGCCCGCTCGTCCAGCTGCTCGGCCAGGAACTGCCCTCCCGCGCCCGTACCCTCCCGATCGCCGGCCGCCGTATGGAGATCCGCGGCCACGCGGTCCTGCTCGACGACGAACTGCGTCCCGTGCCGCCCGCCGGAATGTCCCTGCTGCGCGCGCTGTCGCGGCGCCCCGGCTGGGTCGTCTCCCGAGCCGACCTGCTGGGCGTGCTGCCGGGTGCGGGCCGCGACGAGCACGCCGTCGAGACGGCCATGGCCCGGCTGCGTACCGCTCTGGGCGCACCCAAGCTGATCCAGACCGTCGTCAAGCGGGGCTACCGGCTGGCGCTGGACCCGGCGGCCGACACGAAGTACGCCGACGCCTGACGCGTACGGACACCTGCCTGCCACAGGCACACCAGTGCCGCCGTCGACAGCACCCCGCGCACCACGTTCCAGGCCACCCACGGGTCCTCGAACTTCTCCCGGACGCCCGCCGGATCGGCGATCCGCGCCGGGTTCCCGGCCGCTGCCAGCTCGTCGTTGAGCGGCACGCTCACCGCCGCGGTCACCAGGAACACGGCGGAACACAGCACCAGCGCCGCAACCACCCACCAGCGCGCGCCGGTCCGGCGCTGCTGCCATGCCGCGATCGCCGTCAACGCCGGCGCGCCGAGGAACGCCGCGAAGAAGACGGGGCTCTCGATCACGTCGTTGATGTTCTGCATGACCTCGATGAAGGTCCGGTCGTCACTGCGCCCGAGCGCCGGCATCACGGAGCACGCGTAGGCGTACCAGACGCCCGCGATCAGACCCATCGTCACTGTCGCCGCCCCGAGGACCGCCCGGGCACCCCTGTTTCTGTGTCATGTCGCCCGTTGAACGCGGCCTGTTGGCGATCACCATGGGCGGGGGTCTCACGAGCATGTCCGAACGTCTTTGCAGCGGCCGGTCGATGGGCACGGCCGATGCCGACGCCGTGGGAAACACGCCCGAACTTTCCGCCCACGCATGCAACCTGACGGATCTCCGGTGCGTATATGCCATGTCCTGCGCCGTATACGCGGCGCGGCTCGTACCGGAACGGAGAAGATCCACATGGTCTCAGGCATGGTGGGCAGGGGCACGGCGCTGGGCGCGCTCCTGCTGTCCTTCCTCGCAGTACCCGCTCAGGCGTTACCCGCTCAGGCCGCACCCGCTCAGGCCTCACCCGCTCAGGCCGCACCCGCCGTCGCGGCCGGTGGGAGAGCGCCGGCCATCGCGAGAGCCGAGGGGGCGCCGGCACCCGACCTGGCCGCGCTGCGCCAGGTTCTGCGTACGGCGGTGGCCAAGGGTGCTCCGGGCGCGATGGCGCGGATCGACGACCACGGCACCGTGCACCGCATCGCCGAGGGCGTCGCGGACCGGGGCACCGGACGGGCCATCAGCACCGAGGACCGCTTCCGGGCCGGCAGCGTGACCAAGAGCTTCTCCTCGGTGGTGCTGCTGCAGCTGGTCGAGG